>JAICFA010000059.1 GCA_025923935.1 Candidatus Krumholzibacteriia bacterium | reverse complement strand
GCTGGCACGGAGTTAGCCGGAGCTTCCTCTGGAGGTACTGTCAAGCCACTCGGGTATTAACCGAATGGTATTTCATCCCTCCTGACAGGGTTTTACGATCCGAGAATCTTCATCACCCACGCGGCGTCGCTCGGTCAGGGTTTCCCCCATTGCCGAAGCCTCTCGACTGCTGCCTCCCGTAGGAGTCTGGGCCGTGTCTCAGTCCCAGTGTGGCTGGCCATCCTCTCAGACCAGCTAACCATCTCAGCCTTGGTAGGCCGTTACCCCACCAACAAGCTAATAGAACGCGGGATCATTCCGGAGCGAAAGCTTGAAACAGAGGCCTCCTTCAACCATGAAATCATGCGACCCATGGCATCATGCGGTATTAGCAGTCCGTTAGAACTGTTATCCCCCGCTCTAGAGCAGATTTCCCACGCGTTACTCACCCGTTCGCCACTTTACTCGTGCCGCCGGATTGCTCCTTAAGCACTTTCACGTTCGACTTGCATGCCTAATCCACGCCGCCAGCGTTCGTTCTGAGCCAGGATCAAACTCTCCGTTGTAGAGTTTTTGAATCCATAATCAGAAACACGGCTCGACTGCATTTGACGGGACCTCGCGCTCTTGCGAACGCAGGGGTACCGACCGCGACAGTACGAGCCGGCTCTATGATTCTAGTATTGAAAGCCGCGTATTCGCGCCGCTGCAAGCAGCGACGCACGCGGCCTCAAATCGAAATCAACTTGAGCTCACGCACACTATCCGAATTGTCAAAGAACATGCGGACATGGGGACACAAGCCCCGTGCCCGAAAGACTTTTAGGAATTCGATCCGAGATTGAAATCGGGATGAATTCGCTGAGGTGCCGCCCAATATACTCCGGGCGCGGAAGGGGTGTCAACGGGGAATTTCGAAGAAATTTAATCTGCCACGCCGCGCCCTAAGCCGCTGCGTTCCTTCTATTTGCAGCCGGACAGGGTTGGGCGCCTGGATCCCTCGCCGACCCCCTCCCTCTATAGCAAAAGGAGGGCTCGCGAAACGGGGGGGGGCCATTCCTGGCTGTTCCGCTCATACGATCCCCGAGCGCGAAGTTTGGACGGCTTTCTTCCCCAGCACTTACAACGACTTAGGAACTTTTTTTGGGGCCCTGAGGGCTCATCAGAACCGCCACGAACCGGTCGACGGCGGCGTCCCAGTCGAAGCGCTCGATTTCTAGTAGGGCCTCGCGGGCCAAACGCTCGCGCAGCTCCGGTGACCCGACCATCCGCCCGATAGCGGCCGCGAATCCGCCCACGTCGCGCGGCGCCACGAGGAGCGCCGTGCGCTCGTGGAAGGCGAAGTCCTGCACACCGCCGATGTCGCTGCACACCACCGGTGTGCCGCACGCCATCGCTTCGATCACGGGGTTGTTCCAGCCCGCGTGCCACTGCGCGTCGACGAACAGATGCGCGCGCGCGTAACACGCCGCCATGTCGCGCTGCGCGATTCCTTTTCCATGGTACGTCTCGAGCACGATCTGGGGATGGCGCGCGCGCACGCGCTCGATCGCAGCGACCACCGTGCTCGTGCCCTTGTGCTCGCGCCTGTCGCCGGAACACAAAATAATGAAACTTCCGCTGCCGTCGCGCGCGTCGGGCAGCGGATGAAACAGCTCGCGGTTCACACCGCCCAATACGAGCTCGCTTTCAATGTGCATGTGATCGGCAAGCCAGCGCTGGATCCAGGTGGCGTTGGCGACCATGAGAAACGGCATCTGCAGCGCGCGCTTGAGCGAGAGCATGCGCCCCTTGCGCGGCCAGTAGATCTTGGGATTCCACTCGCGCAGACGATCTTTGTCGTACAGCTCGAGAATGTAGAACACCTTGAGCGCAGCACGGGCACGGCGCACCAGACGGTAGTCGGGCGGGTCGTTGAAAATGAGGGCGTCGAAGGACTCGCCGAAGAGCTCGGCGGTGGGACGCACGCGCGCGCGGCACGGCATCCACTCGCATGGTGTGCCGCGAGGGTGAAAGATGTGCACGTCGTGGCCACGGTCGACGAAGCGGTTGGAGAACTCGAGGATGCGGCGAATGCCGCCGTAGACTCCGAGGTGCGGTTCGACGAAGGCGATCTTCATGAAAACGAAAGGGCGCCGCTCGCGCGACGCCCTTTGCAAAGCACCTTTGCGTTGGGCTATCTCGAGAACACTTTGTCCTTGAAGCGCACGTAACCGATGTCGACCGTTCCGCAGATGTAGTTTTTGCGGCGGAAGTCCCACGGCTCGATGTCGGCGTAGGTCACACCGCCTTCAAAACTCTGCCCGGTCCGCTCCAACACCCGCAGCACCACTTCGAGGCTGGGGCGCGGCTGGCGAATGCGCAGCTTGGGCACCTGTCCCCACACCGTCTGCGACGAATCGCCCACCAACACCCACGAGGTAACGCTGTCCTCGTCCACGTGAGCGAGGTGTCCCTGTATCGTGTACTTCTTACCGATCATCGACCGCAGCTCTTCGGTGTCGTTCCAGTGGAACTTGACCATCTCGCTGCGCACGTACTCTGCGGGCGGAACGAAGTTAGCGGCGTCCTGCGTGCGCGGAAACGCGATGGGCTTGTCGGTCGGAATGACGAGCGAATCGGTGGGCGTCACGATGCTGACGCACAAGAAGTGGACCATGGGGCTGAACTGCTTGACGACGTTGAAGGTCAACTCGGGCTTGGCACCGGTCGAATCGACTTTCGCGCCCAGCGAGTCGACCTTGCCCGCAATCCCGTTGCCGGCGATGAATTCAGTCATGTTGGACTGGCGCACGACCAAAAACTCGCCCTGTCCCTCGACAATCTCGGGGTTGACGATCTTGTATTTGAAATCGGGGCTGACGACCTCGCCGTAGACCGCCTCGCGCAGCGAAGCCTCCATGTACGGGTCGACTGGTGCTTCGTCGTCTTTGTTGCATCCGACGAGGGACGCGACCGCGAGGATCGCGCACGCGGCACACAGCTCTCGCATCATCGATGAACCTCTCCTAGGCAATCAGGGACAGCCTTTCCCGGGCCGTGCAATCCGCGGGAACGCGCCGATGGGTGTTTCGGTCAGTCGCCGGTGGGTAGGTTGGCGACCGGTAGCGCGGTACCTTAGCACCGGGTTAGGGGGCTGTCAATCGGCATCTGGTTCCGGGGATTGACTTACGCGCGCGGGTGGAATAAGTTGAATGTGCGACGACCGCTCCTTCGCCGCACCCCCATTAGACGTTTGCCAGAGATGACCAACGAGAAGCCCGAACGGGCGGGCTGACCATGGAGGCTTCGAAGCGTCGGCCCAGGCGGCTTTTCGTATGGGTCACTTTCTACGCGTTGGTGATCGCCGCGGTCTTCATTCTGCGCGGTCAGAAAGAGCATCCGGGGCTGGGAATCCGGCTACCGGTGGAGAGCGACACCGTCACCACCATCACGGCCGTGGGTCGTGAGCTGGCTCCCGAACTTATGCCTCAGCTCATAACGAAGTACCACCAGCTGTATCCCAAGCTACACGTTCGCCTGGAAGACGGCGGCTCGGTCCGCGCGCTGGACGCACTGGCCAATCGCCGCGCCCAGGTCGGCCTGCTCTACCGCCTCCCCACCGCCGAGGAGCGCGCGCTCAGGCGCAGCGCGGTCAACGACTCGGTGCTGTGCTTCCCTATCGCCCTCGGGGGCATCGTATTGGTGGCGAACTCGCTTTCCGGCGTGGAATCGCTCACCATGGACGACCTGCGCCGCCTGGCGCGCGACCAGAAAGATTCGCGCTTCGACCGACTCTATATACCGGACCCGAATCAGGGCGTGTGGGACGCCTTTCGACAGTCGTTGGGAGTTTCGGAAAACGTCGCTTTCCCGGGCGGAAAGCCGGCGGCGGCGCTCCAGAACATCACCTTTCTGAAGGATGACGATGCCGTGCTTGAGGCCGTCCTCGCCGACCCGCGCGGGTTGGGCCTCGCCAGCACACTGAACCTGCCCGACAGTTTGCCCGAGCTCGCCGCCGACCGTGCGATCTACACCGTACCGGTGCTCCCCGACACCGGCTTGGTGCCAGTCGAGCCGGGGTACGCGCAAATCGGCTATGGAGAATATCCGTTGTATCATTATTTGTACGTGGCGTGCCTGGCGCACGGCAGCATCCGTGCCTCGATGTTCGTGACGCATCTCACGAGCGATCGCGGGCAGCGCCACGTAGAGCGCGCCGGCTTTTTGCCGGCCCGACAGGTGATGCGTCCGGTTTACCTCACCCGCAAACCGCTGGGTGCGAAGTCGAATTAGCCAAGATCCCAAGGAGGCCCATGTCCGTGCTTCGCCGAATTGCCATCGCCGCCGTGCTCGTTAACTGTTTAGTTGCCTCACCGAGCGCGGCGCAGAAGAAGTACACGTACGAGACGGATCCGATCCGCGTCGGCAACAAGGCGCTGGAGAAGAATGACCTGGCCGGAGCGAGAAAGGCGTTCGAAGAGGCCGTCGCCGCGAGCTACGAGCTGCCCAAGGCGAAAGTGGGCTTGGCCGACATCGCCGTGCGCACCGGACACTTCCAGGAAGCGGAGGCGTTGTACCGCGAAGCACTCGACATCAACGGGCGCGAAGGCGGCAAAGGTTTTGCGGAAGCAGAGGCAGGGCTCGGCATTCTCCTCGTCGACGGTCAGCGCTGGGACGAAGGCATCCAGCACATCAACGCCGCCTACAAGGCCAATTCCGGTTACTGGCCCGCCATCTACGGCCAGGCGCGCATCGAGATTCGCGCCAAGAAATTCGACAAGGCCAAGACGTACCTCGACTGGGGTGCGTCGCGCAAAGGCATCGGCCAGGGCGAAGACCTGTACCATCGCGGCATGGCGATGTACTACATGGCGCGCAACCAGCTGCAGGACGCCGAAAAAGAAGCGCTCAGCGCGATGCACATGAATCCTACCGACTACCGCCACGGTGTCTTGGTCGCGCGCGTGTACGAAGCGCGCAACGTGCCGGCGTCCGCCATTGCGGCGTGCGAGGACGTGCTGCGCACGCCCGGCGTGGAGCCGACGGCGTCGTTCATTCATTTCCTGGGCACGCTGTACCAGAAGGCGGGGCGTTACAACGACGCCCGCGACCGCTACGTGCAAGCGATGGACATGGACTCGACGTACGCGCCGGTGTTGAAGGATCTGGGGAGCTTGTTCGAGCTGGGCAAGCAGTACGACAACGCGTCGCGCGTGTACATGCGCTATTTGGAACTCGAGCCCAATGACCTCGAAGCCTACGTGGGCCTGGCCGAGTCGCTGGGTGAATCGGGACGATATCCGCAGGCACTGGAGACCGCCAATAAGGCCATGGCCGTCGACAGCACGCGCGCCGACGTTCGCCTGGCGTACGCGCGCGCGGCACTGCGCAACCGCGACAAAGCACTGCGCAGCCGGGGTGCGGCGATGTACACGTCGCTGCCCGACAGCGTGAAGCTCAAGGCAGAGGATTTGACGCTGCTCGCGGGCTACGAGATCGACAACAACCAGATCGACCAGGCACGCGCTCATCTTGAGCAAGCGGTCAAGGCGGATTCCTCATACGCCGATGCGTACTTTCAGCAGGGACTGCTCGCCTTCAAGGCCAACAGTCCCGATTCCGCAATCACCGCGTTCGAGGAAGCCATCAAACGTGACGCCAAAGCGCCGCTGTATCACTTGAACCTCGGTGTCGCCTACTTCCAGAAAAACGAGCTCGATAAAGCGAAGGCAGCGCTGCGCCGCGCCATCGCACTCGACAAACGCCCCGTGATGGGACACGTGCTGATCGCCCAAGCGTTGGTGTCGAGCGATTCGCTGACGGCGGCGGAGGCGGAGTATCAGAAAGCACTGGCACTGGACGCGAAGAATGCGCGCGCACTGCGCGGGCTCGGCTTCACCTACTTGCGCATGTTGGAATTCAACAAGGCGGCGGATACGTACAAAGCCGCGACCGATTCGGATCCGCGCAACGCGGACGGCTGGGCCGGGCTGGGCCAGTCGTACCTCGGACTCGGCGACTGGGCCAACGCCGAGGATGCGTTCAGCAAGGCGCAGTCGATCGATCCGAGCAACGCGTCGCTCAAGCGCGGACGGGAGCTTTTGAACAAGGCTCGCAAGGGTGGTTGAGCGAGCTAACCGGGTTTTTCGTTTGACGATAGTTGTTAGCACGAGTACACTGCTTCATTCTCGCGCCCACCACCTGACGCGGGAGCTTCGCGCGAAGCAGCTTTAGGGCGGGCCCCACCCGCGCCGGACTTCGGAAGGAGAAAAATGAAAAAGTTTATAATGGTCATCATCTTCTTCGTATCCGTGGGAGTGTCCTACGTCATCTGGGACAACTCGCCGGAATACTTGAAGCAGGGTGGCCCGCTGCTCGTCCTCGGTCTGACTCTCTTGTTCCTCGTGTTCACCTTCACGATCGAGCGCGCATTCGTTCTGTGGCGCGCCGGCGGTAAGGGTGGGGTGTCCAACTTCATGCGCAACATCAAGTCGGCGGTGCAGGAAGACGACATCGAGCGCGCTATCGACGCGTGCCGCAAGCGCGGCGGGAGCCTGGGCAACGTGGTCGGCGCCGGTCTCGAGCGCTACAACATGGAGAGCTCCAAGACCAACAACCCCAAGGAGCTTCTGGAAGAGACCAAGCACGCCATCGAGGAAGCGACCGCGCTGGAAGCGCCCATTCTCGAGCGCAACTTGAGCGCGCTGTCGACCATCGCCTCCGTCGCGACCATGGTCGGGCTGCTCGGCACCACCATCGGCATGATTCGCTCCTTCCACGCCATGTCGCACGCCGGTGCTCCCGACGCCGCCGCCCTCGCGGTCGGTATTTCGGAAGCGCTCGTGAACACCGCATTGGGACTCGTCACGGCTATCATCGGCATCATTCTGTACAACTATTTCGCGACGCGCGTGGACAACTACGAGAGTGCCATCGAAGAGACGAGCTTCGAAGTCCTCGACCTGTTGCGGCACAAGCAGGGTCTGGAGTCGGAGGCGTAGGACGTGGCCAAGCGGATTGGAATCGCCATCGACATGACGCCCATGGTGGACGTGGCGTTCCTGCTTCTCATCTTTTTCATGACCACGACTCAGTTCAAGCCGCCCGAGAAGGTGAGCGTGGAGCTGCCAGGGTCGAAGTCGGAGATCCACGTCCCCGAGACCAAGACCATCATCCTGACGCTCAATCCGCAGGGTGAGATCTACATTTCGGACGAAAACCTGGCTCAGACCGCACTGGTGGCCAAAGAGGACTTGGTCAGCGCCATCACCACGTGGCGTGCGAAGAATCCGGCCGCGGTCGTTATCGTCAAGGGCGACAAGGAAGCCGATTACGGGACCGTTGCGGACGTGATGAACGCACTCGCGGAGAGCAATACGCTTCGCTTCAATCTGATGACCGACTTGAAGATCGAACAGCCCAAGGGGAAAAAGAAGAAACCTGCAGGGGGGGGACACTAAGCCATGGCTGGCGCACCAGTAGGACCACAGCCAAAAGAGAGTGCCAAAACAGCCCTCGGGCTGCGTAAGCGCAAACGCGTCGGCGTCGGCATCGACATGACGCCGATGGTGGACGTCGCGTTCCTGCTCCTCATCTTCTTCATGGTGACCACGGTGTTCCGCCGCCCGCTCGCGATGGAAGTCAACATGCCCAAGCCGGGCGACAAGGTGGAAGTTCCGGAGTCCAACGTGATGACCATCTTCGTGCGCGAAGACGGCTCGATGGTGTACGACGTCGGCAAGCGCGGCATGAATCCCGTCACCTGGGACGAGCTGCGCGAAACGCTCATTCTCGAAGCCGACTACAACCCCGAGCTGATCGTGCTCGCCAAGGTCGATCGCGATGCGAAGTACGAATACATGGTCGACCTGCTCGACACCTTCGACGACGCACAAATGCAGCGATTCAGCGTGATTCCAATGACCGAGATGGATGAAGCCGCGCTGGAGGGAATGTGATGAAGGCAGGACTGAGATAACGTGAAAGCATTTTCTCTCGCCAACGCGACTCAGCTTCCCGTAACGGGCGAACAACACCCGTTGGTCAAGGAATCCACTCGCTGGCTCACCACGTCCAACGCGGTCGCGCTGCTGACGGCGGCGGCGCTTTTTGGAGCGTGGTACGTCTACTCGCACGCCAATCGCGAAGACGAAGTGCCCGCGAATACGACCATCGTCAAATACACCGAGCTGGGTGTGCCGCCCTCCATCAAGGAGCCGTCGGCGCCGCAGGTGAACGTGGCGGAAGCGATCACGCCGCCGTCGATCGGTGTGCCCGAGCCGGTGCCCGACGCGGAAGCGACGGAGTCCACCATTGCAACGCAGGATCAAATGTCGGAGGCGCTGGCGCCGTTCACGGCCGACGACTTGGGCGGCAGCGGCGACTCGATCGTCGTCGACACGGACCACTCGCCCGGCATGGGCGAGTTCGTGGCGTTCGACGAGCTGCCGGTGTTGCTCACCATTCAGCCGCCGACATATCCCGAGCTGGTTCGCCAGGCCGGTATCGACGGCACCATCCTGGTGCAGGTGTTAGTCGGCAAGGATGGCAAGGTCAAGCAAGCGGTCGCGGTGGAAGGACCGGATGTGCTGCGTGCGGAAGCGGTGAGATCGGCCAAGACGGCGGTGTTCAAGCCCGCCCTGCAAGGCACCAGTCCCGTGGAAGTGTGGGTGCAGGTGCCGATCGTGTTCTCGCTCAACCGCGGTTGAGCAGCGGGACGATCCAACCCGCGCCAACGAATCGCGCGCCGTGCTCAGCACGGCGCGTTTTTTTACGAGGGCTTCGACTTCCCTTCGATGGCTTCTTCGACCGTTTCGAAAGTGTCGAACACCAGCACCAGCTTGGTCACCAGAAAGATGGCGTTGATGCGGTTGCCCACGCGAGCGAGGCGAAACCAACCTTCGCGGTTGTTGCACGTCGTGCGCGCGCGCACCAGCGACCCCAAGCCGACGCTGTTGACGTAGGAAATCTTCCCGAGGTCGACGACGACGCGCGGCGTTCCCTTGGCGGCGATCTCGTCGATGGCAGCCAGCAAGTCCTGCGTCTCCTCTTTGCCCACCAAGTTTTTCTTGGGAGCGAGAATGTGGACGTCGCCGACCGTCGTGTGGTCAAAAGTCATTCGATCTCTCCTTTGCGGAAGTTCGGGATTATACGCACGAATCCGCGGAAGGGTCAAGAATGGTAGTGTCCGAGGACGCTACCCAATTCATGACACAACCACGTCGGCGAAGCCGCGCTTGCCTACCTGAATCGCGTACGGCTGCGACCGCGCCGATAGGCGCAGATCGACGTCCGCAATCTTGCTGCCATCGATCTTGACGGCACCCTGCTGGATCATGCGGCGCGCCGCCGACGTGCTCTCGCACAGCGCAGCCTGTGTCAGGACCTTCGCGATCCACACGCCCTCCCCCCCGCCGTTGATCTCGACCAGCGCGGTTTCTTCGGGACGGCCGTGCTCGACGAACAGGCGGTTGAAATGGGCCTCGGCCGCCTGCGCGGCGTCGGCATCGTGGAACTGTGTTACGAGGTCGCGCGCCAGCTCGCGCTTCACGTGCGACGGATTGACCGCCGGGTCGCTCATGCGCGCGCGCACCGACTGCAGCTCGGCCGGCGAAACCGAGCTCACGAGCTCGAAATATTTCACCACCAGTGAGTCGGGGATCTTCATTGTCTTGCCGAAAATCTCCTCGGGCGGATCCGACACACCGATGTAGTTACCAAGCGACTTGCTCATCTTTTCGACGCCGTCGATTCCTTCCAGGATCGGCAGCGTGATGATCACTTCGGGCTCTTGTCCGTATTGGCGCTGAATTTCGCGCGCCATGAGCAAGTTGAACTTCTGCTCGGTCGCGCCGATCTCGACGTCGGCGTTGAGTGCCACCGAGTCGTAGCCCTGCGCGAGCGGGTACACGAACTCCAACAGGCTGATGGGGCGGCCTTCTTGGTAACGCGTTTCAAAGTCGTCGCGCTCGAGCATTTGCGCCACGGTTTGTGTGGCGGTCAGCCGCAGCACGTCGGCGAACTCGAGCTTCGCCAGCCAGCGGCTGTTGTAGTCGATGATGGTATTCTTGGGGTCGAGAATCTTGAACGCTTGCTCGGTGTACGTCTTGGCGTTCTCGAGCAGCACCTCGCGGTCGAGCCGCTTGCGCGTTTCGTGCCGGCCGCTGGGATCGCCGATCATGCCGGTAAAATCGCCGATCAAAAAAACGACTTTGTGTCCCAGATCTTGGAATTGGCGCAGCTTGCGCAAACCGACGGTGTGGCCGAGATGGATGTCGGGCGCGGTGGGATCGAACCCCTGCTTGACCACCAACGGCTCGTTGGCCGCGAGCGACCGCTCGATCTTCCGGCGCAAATCGGCTTCGGGAATGATCTCGACCACACCTTGCCGGATGACGGCCAGCTGTGCCTCGACCTGTGCAGGATCGACCGTGGGTTTGCGCGTCATGCGGGCGGTCGGCGGCTTGAGGAGGGTGGCTGCAACATCGCTGCATGATAGCAACGCCGTGTAGCGGGCGTAAAGCCTTCACGGCAATGGCAGCGTGAGGCGAGTCTCGAGCACTGCCGTGGGGCGCGCGTTCAGCACCACCTCGATTCCCCATACCGGCCGGCGCACGCCCCAGCGCGGCGAGTACCACGCCCGCATGGGCGATTCTTCCCCGCGCAGCGCGCGCACCCGGGGTCGTGCGCGGGCGTAATCGTGCACCGTGACGCTCAAGCGCACCTGACGCCCTCGCCGCGTGACGACGTTCCACCACCAGGTGCCGGCCTCGTTCGTTCCTGCAAGCTCGAGGTGGATGACGTCGGCGCCGAGATTCCACAACACAGTCGCGGGTGCGTCGTGCGGTGCTCGGCCGCGCGTCTCGATGCTGTCGACCACCACGATCGATGCCGATCCATCCGCGATGGTGACCTGGCGCGCGCTGCGCTGGTTGACTTCTTCGACCACGGCCCACCACCGCGCGCTGTTGCCGCGCGATTCGTCGCGCGCCCACGCGACCGGCCGGTAGACATGGGATGGCGTGCGCTCTTGCGGAGCAAAGCGCGGCAGGACGGTGTTGTGCGCCGCCGCCGAAACGAAATAGTCGCGCAGCGCGCCGCGAGTGTAGGTGTACCGTCCCGCGTCTCCCAAGATGACCTCGCCGTCGTCGCTGAACCAAAGCCCAAGCGCGTCGGAGTGCATGTGCTCGGTCAGGCGCGCACCGGGGAGTGGGATGCGCAGCAAGAGATAACGGCGATCGCGCCCCACGCCTTTGAACGCCGCGTAGCCGGCAATTCGGTCCCAGAAGTGGGCGGAGGCGTTCGGCGGTTTGTCAGACGCTGCGGCCACCGACATCGAATCGGTGTCGCCGACCTGCGGCACTCTCCCGGTATGGTCTGAGAGAAAATACGCGGCGGCGCGCATGCGGCTCGCCACCGACTCGACGTCGCGCACGACGTCCGCGGGTGCGCCCGGGAGATCGTGAAGGTAGGCGTTGATCTCCTCCAGCCAATTGAGGACTACGAAGTGGTAGGCGGGCGAATTCTCGAGCTCGCTCCCCAACGGAGAGACCAGCTTGCGCATCATCGCGCGCACGCGCTCGAACGCCAGTGTGCGCGCGGCGTCGTTGGGGTACACGCGCGTCGTTTCCATGAGTCCCAGCGCTTCGATCAGGCCCAGGTTGTTTTTGCCGTCGAAACTGTCCCGCTCGAGAAACTGCTGATGAACGGCGAGCGACTGCGTGAGCAGTTCAACCACGTCCGCGTCCGGCTTCGGACGCGCGCGCTCGGTTTTCAAGTAGTAGACGAACACCAAGGCGCGGTAAGCGAATGTCCGCGGCTCGCCCCATTTGTGGGCGGGCACGCGCGCGCCGGCGTGCGCGTTGTGCCAGCGCTCGAGCCACGAGCGCGCGAGCTTTCGGTCGCCGCGGCGCTCGGAGCCTATCAATGGAAGCAGGAACCGCAGCTCCTGCATCTGCATGAACCAGGTGTAATCCGACGAGCCGAGCGTCCAGTCGAAGGAGGACACGTCGACAGGCTGGTACAGGTTGATACGAACTTTGCCCGCGCGCAAAAGCGGGAGGTCGTCGTAGTGCGCGTATTTGTCGTGAAAGCGCTCGAAATAAACGGGCGCTTGGAAGAGGTCGGCTCCGCGTGGCAGCGGCGGGAGCGGCTCAGCTGGAGAACACGAGAGCAGCGCGATTATCGCGAGCGCGATAACCGCCGCCAGCTGGGAATTTCTCGCCCGTCGATCGCGCACACAGCCCGCCCGCGAGGAACCTTCGTGCCCTGCCGTTTACACGACGACAATACGCGCCGCCGGGCGGTGGCGACTGTAATGCGGCGCATAGTCTCGATACCGTTGTTGCTCACGGCCCGGGCGTGCGGATGCGCGTCTCGACGTGCGCGCCGCCGCGGGCACCGAGGGTCAGTCGAATGAGCGGTACGCCCCGCTTGACGTACTGGCGCGGCGAATACCACCCGAGTCTCGGTTGCTCCTCGCCGCGGACGACCGACACCTCGGGCCGCAGCAACGCCGCGTCGCCGCGGACTTCCATCTGCACGCGCACGTGCTCGCCACGGCGCGTGGTGAGCTTCCATTCCCACACCCCGTTCTGGCCCGCCTGGGTCTCCTCGACGCGGCGCACGTCCTTACCCAGATGCCACTGAATGGTGACGCGCGCCTGCACCGTGGTGGTGTCGGGAGACAAATCAAAGAGGATATCGTCGATCACGACCTCCGGCCGGCCGGCGGGAATGCGCACCACGCGCGTCGCCTGCAGCGGACCCAGCGCGCGCGGCGGTCCACAAGGTCGTGTCCGGCGACGACAGGTCGTGCACATCGACCGCCACCGGGAGCGACGGCGCGGACATGAACTGCGGCGCCGGCAGGAGCACGGTGTTGTGCGCGTCCGGTGACTTGAAATACGACCGTATCTCACCCGGCGTGTAGCTATAACGGCCCGCGTCTCCCAGCACGACTTCGCCATCGTAGTCGAGGAAGAGCGCGAGCGCGTCGCCGTGCGCGTGCGCCGTCATGGCGATTCTCTGCGGAATCCGGAAGACGAGGTAGCGTGCATCGCCACGCCGTTTATTCCCTTTGTAGATCGCATACCCGGCCCGCTCGTCGTACAGCGTGCGCGCGCGATTCGGCGCGTGCGCCTTGCGCAAGTCGCGCGAGTATGCGTCGACCGAGACCGAGTCGG
>JAICFA010000058.1 GCA_025923935.1 Candidatus Krumholzibacteriia bacterium | reverse complement strand
AGGGGGCTTAACTCAGCGGGAGAGTACTATCTTCACACGGTAGGAGTCACTGGTTCAAATCCAGTAGCCCCCACCATCTTCGACGGCCGCGGCGTAATGCTGCGGCCGTCGCGTTTTCAGCGGTCCGACGACGTGGGGGTACCGATGGGAAGGTCGTGCTCGATGGCGTATTGCAGCGTTTGTGCGCGCCGGATGCGCTCGGGATCGCGCTCCACGGTGAAGAGCAGCGACAGATACGCCTTGGCCTCGTCGCTGCGGTGGAGCTGGCCGCTGAGAAACGCGGCGTAATAAAGCGCGCCGGTGTGGTCGGGCGCGTACTGCAGGAGACCCGCCACCACGCGCAGTGCGTCCTCCGGACGCTTCAGCGCCACCATGGCATCCGCCAACGCCAACCGCGCGTCGCTGTAGCGCGGAGCTTGCAGCAAACACCATTCGAGCCGGCGGCGCGCGCCGTCGGCGTTGCCGTGCGACAACGCTTTCAACCCCTCCGAGTACGTTAGCATGACTTCGACCGCCAGCGTGCGGAAGGCGTCGATGTCGCGGCCGGCTTTCGCGAGCAAGTCGGGTTGGTAGAACGGGGGATGATCGGTGGCGAAGATGGGCTGCGGCTCACCGGTCACTTGAAAGAGGCGATAGTGGTCGTTCTCGTACACCAGCGTGAAACGGCGCAGCGACTCGGGCTCGAAGTGCATCTTGAACGCCGCCGACTCGGGTACCACGGTGGCGGCGGCCAGGTAGCGTGGCGAATAGACGCCGGTGTCGAGCACCACGTCGATCGCGTATAGCAAGTAGTCGATGCGGCCCGCGCGGCACATTTGATACACGTCCTCTTCGGAGCCGTACAGCGCGCGCGTCATCCCCGCGTGCCGCTCGGCCGGCGCTTTCGACACCGCCGCCGGCAACGCCACGATGGGCCGTCCGGTGAACGCCATCACCAGGGCCGAGACGTCGTCGGGGGCGAAAATCGACTCGCGCACCGACGTGCGGCTGGCGACGAATCGCACCAGCTCGCGGTCGGTGTTCTCGAAACTGATCCACAGAAAGCCGTGCGGGTCGCGATTCGCCACTCCCGCCGCTTTGGCGAGTTGGTAGCCGATGTCGCCTGGCGACTCGCGGAAAATCACGCCGCCGATCGCCGCTAGCATCGCCAGCCCCACCACCACGCGTTGCCACCACCGCGCCGTGGAAAGCGCAAGTGCCGCCCCGGACGCGACCGCCATCAACGCCAAGGTCGCGACCGGGAGCGTACTGCGATCCACCAGCACCACCAGAGCCGCCGCGACGGCGAGGCCGAGTGCCGGCAAACGCCGCGCCGCGCGGTTGCCGGCGAGCACTACACTCAGGAGTCCCAGTGGTAACAACAGCTCGAACGCCGCGTGCGCGGTGAGCGGCGCATGGTCGGATGACCACAGATGGCGCATCCAGACCGACAGCGCTTCCGGAGATTCCGGTTTGCCGAAAAGAAAGCGCGCGCGACTGACGATGTAATCGACGAGAGGATACTGCTCAGTAGCCGCGGCGCGTACCGGAGCCGTCAACACCCAGACCACGCTGGTAGCGACGAGCGTGGTTGCCAGTCTCCAGCGACCGCCTTGGTGCCGCATGCGTCGCGCCAGCAGGCCCACCACGGGAACTGCGACCACGAAAAAGGTCCACCACGACGCGACGGCACGCGTCGCCTGCAAGTGCGGCGACGCCGCGCACGCGGCCAGCACCGCGACGGCGTGTGCCGCCGCCATCGCGTTGCGGCGCGTCGCCATGACAAACAGCGACCACAGCACCAAAATAAAAATCCCCGGCTCCCAACACGTTGCCAAGCCGAACGCGAGCCCTCCCGCCGCTATCGCTCGCAGTACCGCACCGCGCCGCGAGCCCACTGGCCACAGCAAGCATGCCGCGTGCGTGCACAACAGAATGGGTGCGAGGGTGGTGTGGGTGAAGGTGCGGCCGTTGGTAGCTTCCACCCAGGGCGCGAGACACGCTACCAATGCCGCCGCGATGATGCCGGCGCCTTGCGATCGCCACGCGCAGCGCGCGACACCGTACATCGGGAACACACACAGCGCGGCCAGAAACATCACACTGCGCCGCGCAAAGTCGCGCGCATCGGTTTCACTCACGAAGCGAACGGCGCGGAACGCCGCGCTCCATGCGCTCTCGGCGCCGGAAGCACGATAGCGTGCGGGCGTGTAGCCGTCGGGATAGTGGGCGCGCGTCCACAGCGTGTCGAGTGGGGCACCCTCGGCCGCGCCCAGTCCGTGCGCGTACGCCATGGCCGACTCGCCTTCGAAGTAGGGCGACTGCAAGCGGTCGCGCGTCGACCAGCGCGTCGCCAGCGCGGCGAGAAACAACCCGAGCAGAACGAAAAACAGGGCGGAGCGCTTGAGGTGCATCGCGGCGATCAGTAGCCCGTGGGTGCGGCGATGAACGCCGTGGTAAGCCCGAAGCGCCCGCGCACGTGGCGGCGCAGCGCCTGCAACCCCACCGTCTCGGTGGCGTAATGGCCGCCGAACACGACGTTGACCGCGGCCTCACGCGCGCGATGGTAGGCCGCGTGCGACGTCTCGCCGGTGAGCAGCGTGTCGCACCCCGCGCGCGCGGCGTCCTCGGCGAGCATGGCGCCGCCGCCGCTCACGATGGCGACACGGCGCACCGCGGCGGGACCGAAGGGCAGCACGCTCGCCTTGGCGTCGAGTACGGTCTCCACCGCTTTCACGAAGCGCGCGCGCGGCGTGCTGCGCACGACCGCGGTGACACCGATGTCGACGCCGTGGTATTGCCCGAAGGACGATTCGACGCGCAGTCCCAGCAGGCGCGCGAGCTCCACGTTGTTGCCGACTTCACCGTGGCAATCGAGCGGCAGGTGCGCCGCGTACAGCGACAGGTCGTTCTCGATCAGGGCGGCGATGCGCGCGTGCATCGTACCCACGATCTGTTCGTGCTTGCCCCACCATAGACCGTGGTGGACCACCAGCATGGTGGCACCTCCCGCGGCCGCGGCGCGGATGGTCTTCACCGACGCATCGACCGCGAATGCCACCTTGCCCACGCGGGCCGAGCCTTGTACTTGCAATCCATTGGGTGACGAATCCGGAATCTCGGCGACGCGCAGATAGCGGTCGAGATAGGCGACGAGCTCGTCGCGGCGCATCGTCTTGGGCATGAAAGGGGCTCCCGTCTACTTCAAACGATCGTAGCCGCGAAGCCGCGCATACAGGGTGGGTTTGGTAATGCCGAGCAAGTTGGCGGCTTTGGTCTTGTTGTCCATGTGAGACGACATCTTTTGCGCCAGCATCACTTCGATTTGCGGCATGAGCGGATTGTTCTCCGAGTACCCGCCCGCTTCCACCATTTGCTGCGCGAGCTGCTCCAGCGACTGCCAGCGGCTCTTGCCGCCGCCGGCCGCGCGCCGCAGAAAGTCTTCGGGCAGCGATGACGGCTCGACGATCACATCGTCGCACAACAAAACGATCTGTTCGAGCACGTTCTGGAACTCGCGCACGTTACCGGGCCAGCGGTATTTTTGGAACAGCTTGATGGTCTCGGTGGAGAGCCGCTTGAGCGGCTTGCTCTGTGCGTGGCAGCGCTTCTTCAAGAACTCGTTGGCAATCAGGATCATGTCGTCCTGGCGGTCGCGCAGCGGCGGCAGCTCGATCTGGATGACCTTGAGACGATAGAACAAGTCCTCGCGGAAGCGCCCTTCCTTGACCAGCTTCTCGAGATCCTCGTTGCTGGCAGCGATCACGCGCACGTCGGTCGATATCTTCTGCGTGCCGCCCAGGCGAGTAAAGCTCTTGGTTTCCAAGTAGTGGAGCAGACGCGACTGCGTGTCGAGCGGCATCACGTTGACGTCGTCCAAGAACACGGTGCCGCCGTCCGCAATCTCGCAGCGGCCGAGCTTGCGCTGCACCGCGCCGGTAAAGGCGCCGCGCTCGTGTCCGAACAGCTCGCTTTCCAAAAGGCTGCTGGGAATCTCGGCGCAGTGGATGGACTGGAACACGTGGCGGCGGCGCAGACTGGTGTTGTGAATGGTGCGCGCCAGCTCGGTCTTGCCCGTGCCGCTTTCGCCAAAGATCAAGATGCCGGTGTCCATGTCCTTGATCTTGTCGATCATGCGTAACACTTTGCGCATCGACTAGTCGCGGCCGATCATGCCTTGGTAGCGGTTGGCGTCGGCTACCGGTGCGGCCGCGCCCAGCTCGCGCCCCAGCCGCTCTTCTTTGTGCGAGCGCTCGTCGAAGTGGAGGCTCAAGCGTAGATCGCCGGCAACGTGCCGGCCGATGCAAGAGATGAAGTTCACATCATCCTTGGACCGCGGAACGGCGGACGCGGGCATCAACAGCAGCACGCAGCCCAGATCGACACCCAACGACTTCATCGGCAGCACTACCAGGTGGTCGCCCGATGCGCGCTGAATGGCGGTTTGCCGCACCGTGTTGTTGCCTTCCGATGATTCGCCGTGCAGGAGTGCCCCCAACTGGAGCGACTGCAGCATGAGCGACTTGAGCGGCGCGTCGTCGACCGGCTCCTGGTCGCCGGCCGCGTTCACCAGCAAGAAGGCGTCGTCGTCCATGCGCAGCGCCAGCGCGCACCACGAGGCCCCGGTGAGATCGCGGAGCACGTTGATGATGCGCCGGAAGAACGCGGTCTTGTCGTCGGCGTAGTCGCTGAGCGATGACAGCTCGTAAAACGCGTACAGCAGCTTTTGCGACTCGGTGCCGGCCGAGCTGGGCGGTAACAGCGGGCTCTCGCGCAGCGTTTGCTGCAGCGTCACGATCTCCTCCGGGATCTCGTGCCCGATCTGCACCTTGATCAAGTCTTGCGCGCGGTCGAGGTAGCGCTTGGCGTCGAGGGGATTGCCCGAGCCGGCGTGCGCGATCCCCGCCTTGGCGAGGCACGCGGCCGCCAGGCGGTGCTTGGACAGCGTGGCGTACAGCGTGGCCGCTTTCTCGAAGTGGTCCACCGATTCCGCGTGGCTGTGCTGGGCTGCCTTCAACTCGCCGAAAACTTCCTCGGTCTGCGCCTGTTCGTACTTCGATCCGACCTGGCGCGCCAACAGCGACGCCTTTTCGATGGCGGTGCTGGCGTCGTCGTGGCGGTTCTTGCGGATGTACAGCTTGGCGAGGCGCTTCTGCGCGCCCATCTCTTCGTTCACCGTGGACAGGCGGCTGGCGTGCTCGAGCGAGCGGCGATAGTACGCTTCCGCTTCGTCGAGTTTGCCGCGCGTGAACAAGATGTCGCCGAGCGTGTTGTAGTTTTCGGCGATGAGCTGGGCCAGTCCGAGCTCGGAGCTGATGCGCAGGCTTTCGTGGCAGCGCCGCTCCGCTTCGTCGAAGTTGTGCACTTCGAGATAGAGGAAGGCGAGATTCAAGAAGCCGCCGGCCAGCCCCGCTTCGTTGTTTTGCCGGCGCTTGATGTCGATGCTCTTGTGCAAATAGGCGAGGGCCTTGTCGTACTCGCCCTTCGACTGGTACGCCAGTGCGAGGTTGTTGTACGACCCCGCGAGCGCGTTCATGTCGTTCTCGCGCTCGCGCAAGAACGCACTTTGCTCATAGTACGAAACCGCTTCGTCGTAGCGGCTGGTGTTGAACGCAATCACACCGAGCAGGTTGAGCGCCTGCCCGACGATCAGCGCGTGTTCGTTGGGATTGAGCGTGTTGACCGTGAACTTGCACGAGTCGACGCAGCTGGAATAATCGCCCAGGCGGTACTGCAGCCATCCGATCTCGTTGAGCAGCCGCGATTGCTCGGAGAGACTCAAGTAGGGCGCGATGTCTTCCTTGGTGTCCTCCAACAACTCCAGAGCCTGGCGAATCTGCCCGCGGCTCGCCCACGCGTCGGCGAGCAAGCGCATGGCCTCGGACGCGAGTGGCGCGTGCTCGCGGACGTCGTCGCCGCTGGTGCGCAATTGCTTGGCGGTAGTGAGCAGCGACTCGGCGTCGGCTTGCCGGCCGCGCGCCAGGAAGTCGTCGCCGAAGCGCACCAGAATCGCGAGCTGATCGCCATACGGAAGGGCTTCGATGGCGCGGCTGTCCACGACGTCGCGCTTGATGGCGTCCAAAAACGGGGCGCGCTGCGCGCGTGTCGACTCTTTGACGAAAGCGGCCGCGCGCGCCGCCGCTTCGTCGGCCTCGCCCGCTAGCACCAGGTGCTGGTATGCAAACAGCGGGGGAAACGTGCCGCGCTCGTCGGCGATGTGCGCGATGGTGCGGTGCAAGTTGCGCAAGCGCGAGTCCGGGATGCGCTCCGATACGCGCCGGCGCACCGAGGCGCTGGGCACGCGCAGCACGAGGGAGACCGTGCCGGCGGAGGGCATGCGGCGCGACTCGATCGCGACCAGCTTGGCACCGGCCAGCGCGAACAGATGGCGGTGCACACGGCGGTCGGCGCCGGGAATCACGGACAACACCACGTCGAGCGGCATGGGGATCCCGGCCACGGCGATGAACTCGAGCACCTGGCGCGCTTCCGCGTCGATCTGATCCACGGGAACATCCGACGCCGGCGGCTCCGCCGCCGACACCACGTCGATGCGATGCACGCCGCGCGTCGCGCGCGCGCGCAAGGTCGCAGCGAACGAGTGATCCTCGTTATCGTTCGAGCCCGCTCGCGACGCGACCACCAACCCCGCGCCCGGTCGTTTCTCCATCTCGAACAAATGGTCGAGCACCAGCGCGTGCAACAGCGGCCGATCCTCCACGTCGTCGACCACCCACACCGCCGCGCGCGTCACGTCGCGCGCGGGCCCGCGCCGGCGTGAGGGCGCAACCCCGTCCCATTCGTCGATGGAGCGCACCTCCGCGCCCGACTTGCGCAGGACCTCGACGACGCGCTCCAACGCGTGCGAGCGCCCGCTCCCCGCGGCTCCGGTGACTTCGATCAATTGGAAGGAATCGGCGGCACGAGCAACACCGTCGAATCGCGCGCGCGGAGTTTCCGTCGCGACCTCGACAAGTGCACCGTCGTCGTTCCAGGCCCGCAGCGCTTCGCTGGCCGACGCGATGGGCCCGTGCTTGATGCGGCTCGCCAGCGCGCGCAACCGGCGCGACAGCGCGCCATCCGCAACCGCGGCCAAGTGCTCGGCGATGGCGGCAACGCCCGCCGCGTGCGCGGCGCAGCCGCGCGCGAAGGCGTCGTTGGGTCCGGCATACGTGTCCTCGCGGACGTCGGGAGGGAGTGCGTACGCCGCCGGCAGCAGTGCCACGTCGCCGTTCTCTTTCACCGCGAGCGTGGCCACAGAAATCTCCGAGGCAAAAAATGCGTGCGCCTCGAAGCGAGCCAGTGCGTCGAGCAACGCCGTCATGGCGGGAACGATGCGCGCCAGTGGAAGGGTCTCGGGATCGACGGCAGCGAGGTGCGGCGACAGGATCTCGACGCGGGCGTTGTTGGTGGTGACTTCGAGCGCCGGCTCGCACACCTCCGGGACGATGGCGGTGGCGGCGTCGCAGCGAAACGCGACCGCGTCGCTTTCGATACGGCCCACCAGGTCGAAGGGCGCCCAGCTGACGAGGTAACGGCGCTCGCTGACGAGGTCGACGTGTCCGGCGGTGCGCCAGGGGCCGGCGGCGCGGTCGTCTTCGAAGGACTCCAGATTGCGTCGAAACGCGCGAACTGACGACTCCACGCGGTCTCCTTGCCCTAAGGCGCGAGCATCATATAGTTAGGCCGCCGCGACCGGGCCCCCAGCGGGCAAATAATAGAACGAGCGGCCTTTCGACTGGCGATTGGTAAAAATATTTTACCAGAGCAGGGCGGAAAAACAAGCCCCTGGTTCGGCGGAGACGGGAAGGAGGCTAGGTGAAGTAGAGGATGCGGCCGCAGCTTTCGCAGGTGACAACCGCGGTCTTTTCGTAGCGGAACGAGGTGGCCACCTTGGCGAAGCAGCCCGTGCACAGGTCCTTGACCACCGGCACCACGATGCGCTCGTAGTTCTGCGACACGCGCTGGTAGCGGTTCAACAATTGCGGCTTGATGTGTTCGGTGAGCTCGACGCGAGCCTTCTTGATTTCCGCGATGCCGTCCATGGTGAAGCCCATTTCCTGCATTTTCGCCGCCGTCTTGGCATCCTCCGCGTCGCGGATCATGTGGTCGAGGTCTTGGAGAGCGACGAGTAGCTTGGCTTGATCTTGCTTCCTGGCCGGATGATCGGTCACAACCCCTGCCCTTCAATGATGGATTTCAGCTCGGCATAATTGGACGCAGCCTGCACCCGCTCGCGCGACGCGTCATCCTTGATCAGATCGACGATGCGTCCCAGTACCTGCAAGTACAGATTGTCGCGGTCCTGCGGCGGCGCGATGATGAGGAAGACGGCGTGGGTGGGCTTCTTGTCGGTGGAGTCGAAATCCACCCCGCGCGCCGAGCGCGCGAACGCAATCGACAGATCGCGCACCGCCAGCGTGCGGCCGTGGGGAAACGCGACACCCTTGCCGATCGCGGTGCTGCCGAGGCTCTCGCGGTTCAGCAGCATTTCCAGAATCAGACCGCGATCTTTGATCTCGTATTCGGCGCAAACCGCTTCGACCATCTCGGCGAGCGCTTCGCGCTTGGTAGTCGCCTTGAGATCGAAAATACAGAGGGATTCGCGGAAGTATGATGCGAGCTCTTGAGATGTCATCATGAACGCCTGGAAAATATCAGAACCGGCGAGTATCCTCAACCGCAATTCCGGTATTCCCCGGCCCGTATCCTAGTCCAACATCGACCCTTGATGCAAGATCGACTCGAAAACGGCCTCGTCATTCGCGTGACCGGCGGCGACGTATGGGTGCGCGTCGGCTCGCACGTCCTGGTGTGTTCGCTGCGCGGCCGGCTGCGGGTGAAGAAGGATGCGCTGCAAGTGGTGGCCGGCGACCGCGTCGTGGCACTCCGGGACCCGGGCGGGTCGGGCGTAACGCTCGAAACCGTCCTCCCGCGCGCCTCGCACCTGTCGCGCTGGGTCGAGCGCGGCGGCGGTGCGCGGGCGATCGTGGCCAACGTCGAGCGGCTCTTCGTCGTCACCTCTCTGGTCGACCCCCCGCTGCGCCCCGTGTTCGTCGACCGCATGCTGGCCGCCGCCGAATGGGGCCATGCGCCGTTGGCCGTGGTCCTCAACAAGACCGATTTGGCGTCTCCCGCCGAGGTCGACGAGATCTCCGCCGTCTACCGGGCATGCGGCTACGTCGTGGTGCCGACCTGTGCGCAATCCGGCGCGGGCATCGAAGCCCTGGAAGCGCTGCTCGGGGAGGGTGTGTACGCGTTCGTGGGCGAATCGGGGGTGGGGAAGTCGTCGCTGTTGAATCGCCTCGATCCCGAAGTGGTGCGCGTGACGCGCGAAGTCGCCGAGCGCACCGGACGCGGACGCCATACCACCTCCTCGTCGGAGCTGTTTCCATTCCGGCGCGGGTTTCTCGCCGATACTCCGGGCATGCAAACCTTCGGGTTTCCCGGGCGCGACCCGACCGAGCTCGCGGCCTGCTTCCCCGACATCGCCGCGCACGAGGGCGACTGCCGCTTCAATCCGTGCACGCATTCGCACGAGCCCGGCTGTGCCATCAAGGCGGCGGTCGAAGGCGGCACCCTGGCGGCCTCACGGCATGGCAGCTATCTCGCCATCCTGGAAGAGATCCGTACCCACGCCAAAGAGCAATCGTGGTGAGCGCGTGGGCCGCATAAGGTCGTTCGAGCGCTCGGGCAAGCGCGGGCTCATGCGCGCCCTCGGCGCCTTCGTGCGCGCGCGTCCCATCACCCGCGACGAGTTCAAGGCGATGCACTTCCACCGCATCCTGGTCGTGCGCCAACATAATCAGATGGGCGACATGATGCTGGCCGTGCCGGCGCTGCGCGCGGTGCGCGAGACGTATCCGCAAGCCGCGATCGGCGTGGTGTCGTCGACGCTCAATCGCGGCGTGCTGGTGAACAGCCCCTACGTCGATCGCGTGTTCACCTACGACAAGCGCCGGCCGTGGAGTGCCGTGCGCATGCTGGGGGACCTTCGCGCCGAGCGCTACGACCTCGTCATCGTGCTGCACACGGTGTCGTTTTCCTTTACCAGCCTGGTGCTCGCGGTGCTATCGGGTGCGCGCCTACGCATCGGCTCGACGTCGCGCGCCCTGGGTGAGACGCTCACCGGCAGCTATCTCAACCTGACGCTACCGCTGCCCGACGACGACGCCCTGGCCCTGCTCAACGAGGCGGAGCACAACCTCTATCCGCTGCGCGCCGCCGGCATCACCACGCGCGACATCGCGCCGCTCTTGGTCCCCGGTCCCGAGAGCGAGCAGTGGGCGGAAGCAGAAGCACGTCACCTGTGGCGTGACGGGTCGCTGCGCCTCGCGGTGCATCCGGGCGCGGGCAAGGTGGGGAACATCTGGCCGCCGGAGCACTTCGCCGCCGTGGTCGAGGACCTGCACGCGCGCAAGTCCGCGACACTCGCCATCCTCGAAGGGCCGCGCGATGTCGAGACGGTGGCGCGCTTCCAGCACGCTTGCGGTCTACCCGGCTCCATCGTGCGCGGCCGCTCCATCACCGACGTCGCTGCACTATTGCGCCGCGCCGACTTGGTGCTGTGCAACGACACCGGCGTCATGCACGTCGCGTGCGCGGCGGGTGCGCGCGTGCTCGCCGTATTCGGTCCCACGGATCCGTTTCGATGGGCGCCGCGGTGTGACAACCTTCGGGTGGTGCGCGCTTCGGATGGAAACTTGGAGGCGTTGACGCCGGGCACGGTGGCTCGTGCCGCAGCCGAGTGGGCGGGGATCTAGTACCGTGGCGAGAGCGTGATGCGCAGCGGCAGCGTCCCGTTTGCTTCGACGCTCACTTCCGACGTCCACGCGTAGAAGTTCGCCTTCTTGATGGTGACCGTGTGCGTCCCGGCGTCGACTTCGATGGGACGCATGATGGGCGTGATACCGATCAACTGCCCGTCGACGTACAGCTCGGCGCCTTCCGTGGTCGCGACGCTGATGATGCCGCGCAGCCGCTGGAGCGTCACATTGCGCCGCGACAATTCTCCTCCCACGATGGTAATCGTCTCCATGTAGGTCTCGCAGCTCGGGTGCCGGCACTCGATGGTCTGGCGTCCGGCCAAGAGCGTCAGTCGCAGCGTGGGCGCCGCATCGCCGCGATACGTGCCGTTGACGTACACCTCGCACGTCGGGTCGGCGGTAATCGAAAGATAGCCTTCGCGCTCGACCTTCTCCGGCTCCACCGGCTTGCTCTTTACCGGCTTCGACTCCACCGGCTTCGCTTCCGCGGGCGACGGGGCGGGAGGATCGACGGCCGCCGCCGTCTCGCTGCTCGCTGGCGCCGGGCCCTGGGCGACTTTCGCCGTGTCGGGAGTGGCCAGCGGCGTGGTGTCGACGACGGCTTGGTTGGAATCGAGCATCATCGCGCTAACATTGGTGTCGACGTACGCCGGCACGGCGAACGGGTCCGATACACCCGCTTGCTGCACCTCGGCGGACGGCGCGCCGTTGGGAAACGCCAGTGGGCGCAGCTGCGGCCAATAGAAGAATCCCGCCGCACCACCCACCACCATCAGGAAAGACGCCACCCCCAGCCAGGCACGCGATCCGCGCTGCTCGCGCTTCATCGCGGAGCTCGTCGATGCCCACGACGGACTCGACGTCGACATGCTTCTCCGCGCTGACGTGGCACGCGTGAGCGCCGCCGGTCTGGGCAGCACGCGCGAATCGTGGGCGCGCTCGAGCAGGCTGGGTAACGAGCCCAGCGCGTGCTGCAAGCGGTCGCCTTGCAGTAATGCCTCGATGGCGGTACGAAATTCGCGAGCCGTTTGGAAGCGCTCGTCGCGATTCTTGGCCAGCGCACGCATGACCAGCGCCTCCACCAAGTGCGGCACTTCCGGGGCGACCTGTCGCACCGCCGGAATATCCATGTGGATGATGTTCTGGATGACACCCATGTAGTTTTCGCTGGCGAACGGCTGGCGGCCGGTGAGCAGCTCGTACAGCACCGTGCCGAGCGAGAACAAGTCGCTGCGCTGATCGACGCTTTCGCCGAACGCCTGCTCGGGCGACATGTACAACGGTGTGCCCAGAATCGAGTCGGCGGCGGTGTGCGCACCCCCGCCCTGGGTGAGCTTGGCCAGACCGAAGTCGGTGATCTTCACCGACCCGGTTTTCGTCAGCATGACGTTGCCGGGCTTGATGTCGCGGTGGACGATCCCCTTGGAGTGCGCGTGCTCCAATCCACGGCAAATCTGATGAACGATAGCGAGCGCCAAGTCGAAGTTGACGGGCCGCCAGCGATCGAGAACGTCCTTGAGGCTCTCGCCTTCGACGAACTCCATCACCATCTGATAGCAGTTTTCCTCCACGCCGAAGTCGATCACACGCACGATGTTCTCGTGGTCGAGCGAGGCGGCCGCTTTGGCTTCCAACACGAAACGGCGCGTGAAGTTTTCGTCGGTGGTGAGGTGCTGGTGCAGCCGCTTGATGGCGACCACGCGGTCGAGCGAGACCTGCAGTGCTTTGTACATCACCGCGGTGCCGCCCGAGGCGACGGTTTGCAAGACCTTGAAGTGTTTGTTGTCGGTCACGCGCGCCACCTCCCGCCGGTCAACGCGCGAGAACGAGCCGCTCCGCGAGATAGGAGGGGAGTCCTTGGGACAGAATCTTGCCCTGTGACTTGGAGATGTCGTACGGCACGCGCACGAACTCGAGTGATTGTTCTTCCTCGTCCAGCACCACCATGCACGCGTCGGGGTTGGAGTCGCGCGGCTGTCCGATCGACCCCACATTGACGAAATAGCGCGTTTGCGCGTTCAAGCGCACGCGGTGGTCGCGCACGACTTCCAAGCGCCCCGTCTTTTTGCTCATGGTGACCAGCACCGGCAAGTGGGTGTGCCCCACGAAGCAGAACTGCTGGCCGATGTGCGAGAACACATCCGCCACTTCCTCCAGCGTGCGGATGTAGACGAAGCGCATGGGGTCGAGCGGCGAGGCATGCGTGTAGCAGTAGTCGCCGTCGATGTACTGTAGCGGCAGGTTGGACAAGAGCTCTTTGTCTTCGCCCGAAAGCTGGTCGCGCGTCCATTCGATCGACTGGCGCGCGATGGTGTTGAACTCCTCGGTCGGAATCACACCCGCCACCGCGAGGTCGTGGTTGCCGGCCAGCATCAAGTTCGCCTTGTCGCCGACGAGCTCGACGCACGGCTGCGGGTCGGCGCCGTAGCCCACGACGTCGCCCAGGCACATGAGCTGGTACGGCTCGTATTTGCGCGCGGCCTCGTGGGTGGATTGCAGCGCCTCGTGGTTGCCGTGATTGTCGGACATGAGGAGGTCGCGATTGGTGGTGTCTCGCTTTTCCTGAAACACGAACGACTCGTCGCCGATTT
>JAICFA010000057.1 GCA_025923935.1 Candidatus Krumholzibacteriia bacterium | reverse complement strand
GGCGAGACGTTCGTCGTGGCGGGCGATCGCTTCGCCATTGGATCGTCGCGCGAAATGAGCCCCGCGGGGTTGCGCGCGATCGCCGAAGAAGCGGGCCTCGACATGGTGGTGGTGTGCGGAAACAACGTCGGCGACATCTTCCGCCGCAACGCGCTCAACCTCGGCTTGGAAGTGGTGCAGAGCCCCGAAGCCGTCGACGATGCGCGCGACGGAGACGAGTTCTCCTACGACGTGGCCGCGCGCCGCTTGACCAACGAAACCCAACACAAGTCCTACGAGCCGGTCGCACTCACCGCCAAGGAGGACGAGATCCGGCGCTCGGGTGGAATCTTCGCCATCGGCCGGCGCGAGTTCCGCGAGTCGATCGACCGCGCACCCGAGCTCGCGTGGCCCGACGAAGCGGTTGCGCGCGAGCTCACTACCACCGAGCAGATCGTGTGGGCGCATCGCGTCGACCGCGACGCGCGCGTCGAGCCCGGCCGCACGCTGCGCGTTTACGCCGATCTATTGCCGGCGTCCGATGGCACCGCGCCGTTTGCCATTCACACGTTCCATCAGATTACGCGGGGTACCATATTTCCGCGCCAGGCGGCCATCGCGAACGACCATTTCGTGTTCACCGGAGCGGACGCGGACGATAAGCAAACGCGTATCGGCCGCCAGTTCGCGGAACAAAACCAGATGGAGAAGCCGTACTACGCCACACCCGGCGACGGCATCTTCCATTTTTATTTTCCCGAGCAAGGACTGATCTTCCCCGGACAATTTATTCCTGGCGCCGATTCGCACTCGCGGGCGTACGGAGCGTACGGTGCCATGGGAATGGGCGTGGGCTCGACCACGCTCGGTTTCGGATGGGCCACGGGGTATGTGTATTTCACGCCCGCGCGTGCGCGTCGGGTGGTGTTCACCGGCAAGCTGCAGCCGTGGGTGACGGGCAAGGACGTGGTGTTGAAGCTATTGGAGGGTTGGGGAGCGAAGCAGGCCCAGGGCATGTCGGTCGAATTGGTCGACCAGAATCTCCAGCTGCCCATCGCCTATCGCAACACCATCGCCAACATGATGGCGGAAGCGGAGGCGCAAAACGGAATCTTCGCGCCCGATGAGATCACCTACGCGTGGTATGCGTCGAAGGGGTTCGACTCCTTGCCGTATCCGCGCATCGCCCCGGGCGCCAACGCGCGCTATGAGATCGACGAGCGCTTCGATTTGTCCGCGGTGGTGCCGATGGTGGCCAAGCCATACAGCCCTGGTAACGCGTTTCCCGCCGACGAGATTGCGCGCGAGCGCATCACCTTCGACAAGGCATTCATCGGCTCGTGCACCAACGGCAGCTACGACGATCTCCTGCAAGCCGCATTGGTGGTCAAGCGCGCACGCGAGTCCGGCTTCACGCGTGCAACCAAGCCGTTCATCGTATTTCCCGGTTCGGGCGGGGTGAAGAAAATGATCGAGCGCGCTGACACGCGCCTGGGCGGCGAGTCGATCGCCGACGTGCTGCGGTCGGTGGGCGCGCAAATTCGGCAGTCGTGGTGCGGGCCGTGCTTCGGCCAGGGACCCGACGCGCTGCAAAGCGGCGAGCGCGCTATCACCTCGTTCAATCGAAACTGGCAGAACCGCATGGGAGTGGGCGGCGAAGGATACCTGGCGAGTCCGTCGGTGGTGGCGGCATCGGCGCTAGCCGGCTACATGGCGCCGCCCAGCGAGTTGGGAATCGAGTGGAACGCGGAAGCGTTCGCCGTCTAACGCGCCAGTGTCGACGCGAGCTCGACCAGTGCCTTCGCTACCGCGTACACCGCTTCCTGTTCTTTGGGATCGACGAGCTTTCCCGTCTCGTCAAACGCGGTGGCGGCCTTCGACAGCGCCTTCTGCTGCGGAATGACGAGCATGCCGCAAATCTGCAGCGTCCAGCGCGCGTGAAACAGACCGCGTAATCCGCCTAGCGCTCCGTTTGACGCCGACACCAGGGCCACCGGTTTGTTGCGCGCCCAGTCGAGACCGTCTTTCGACGCGGGCGTGGGACGCGATGCCCAGTCGATGGTGTTCTTGAACAGCGGTGTCATGCTGCCGTTGTACTCGGGCAGTGAAAACAGAATGCCGTCGTGCGCGGCGAACACGGTTTTGAGCGCCAGGGCATTGGCGGGAAGTCCGTCCCACTTTTCCAAATCGGCGTCATAGAGCGGGAGCGGATAATCGCGCAGGTCGAGACGCGTCACGTCGGCGCCCGCGGCCGCCAGACCGTCAGACGCGACGCGTACCAGTCGCCGGTTGAACGAACCTTCTCGCAGGCTGGCGGCGAAGGTAACGATACGGGGTGTGCGCGCCATGGACGCGAAGGTAGAAGAGTTCTCATCACCGCGTCAATCGCGGGTCCACAGAAAGGTGACACAGCATATGGAATACCGGCGGTTGGGACGGTCGGGTCTCAAGGTATCCGCCCTATCGTTGGGCGCCTGGGTCACGTACGGCGCGCAAGTGGGGGAGGAGACGGCGTACGAGTGCATGACGGAAGCATTCGACGGCGGTGTCAACTTCTTCGATAACGCCGAAGCGTACTCCTCGGGCCGCGCCGAAGTGGTGATGGGCAACGTGATCCGGCGCGCCGGCTGGAAGCGGTCCGACTTGGTGGTATCCACTAAGCTGTTTTGGGGCGGCAAAGGTCCCAACGACGTCGGGTTGTCGCGCAAGCGCATCATCGAAGGCATCGACCGTTCGCTAAGCCGCCTCCAACTGGAGCACGTCGACCTCCTGTTTTGCCACCGCCCCGACCCCGACACCCCCATCGAAGAAACCGTGCGCGCGATGAACCACGTCCTCGCGCAGGGCAAGGCGCTGTACTGGGGCACCAGCGAGTGGAGCGCCGATCAAATTGCCGACGCCGCCGCCATCGCTGCGCGCGAGCACTTGATCGGGCCGTCCATGGAGCAGCCGCAGTACCACCTATTCCATCGCGACCGGGTCGAGCGGGAGTACGCCAAGCTGTACGAGCGCATCGGCCTGGGGCTCACCATCTGGAGCCCGTTGGCGAGCGGGTTGCTGACCGGCAAGTACGACCACGGCGATGTCCCCGGGACGCGCGCGTCGCTGCCGGGAATGGAATGGCTGCGCGAAGAGCTGGTGGGTGCCGCCGCGCGTCCCAAGATCGAGCGGGTCAAGAAATTGAAAGCAGTCGCTGACCGCTTGGGTTGCACGCGCGCACAGCTGGCGCTCGCGTGGTGTCTCAAGAACCCCCACGTGAGCTCGGCCATCACGGGAGCGACCCGTCGTGAACAAGTGAAAGAAAACTTGGGTGCGATGCCGGTCGTGGAGCGTTTGACGCCGGATGTCATGCGCGAAATCGAGCGAATAGTGGCGTAAAAAAAGATCCCGGGCGAAACCCGGGATCTTCTTAAGCGCTCAGGAACTGAACGCCATAGTGCAGGGACGGTTACGATAGCACGAGCCCGGCAGCCGATCAAGCCCGTTTTTGCCTTGCCCCGTTATCCCATTGTGGTAGAATATTTTGAGTCTATTCGAGGGGGCTTTGACGCCCCAACCCGCGGGTCCCTTAAACGGTTGTTTGACAGTAAAAATGGGCTCGTGTTAATTAACACCGGCGCAATTCGATGCCGGAGCAGTGCGAAAGCGGACCAAATGGCCGTCGCCGACACTGCCGTTACACACTGTGAGTAGTTCTGCATGAACCAACGACCGACCTCCCGTTCGCAACACCAGTCCATCGCCGATTCCGTTTTCGATCCGCTAGCCGATGCGTACCGCCGCTGGGGTTACCTGCAGGCGGATCTCGATCCCATGGGGCGCATCGAGCCATTTGAGCACCCGGATATCAGCGAGGCACGTGCGGGAGCGGACGCACGCGACGTCGACGCGTGGCGGTCGTTGTACTGCGGCAAGATCGGTTTCGAGTACATGCACATGATCGAGCGCGACCGCGTCGACTGGCTGCGCGACGCCATCGAAGCCGGCCCTCCGCAGCACGACGCACGCTGGATTCTCGAGCGCTTGATGGAGACCGAGCTGTTCGAGAAGTTTCTCCACACCAAATACGTGGGCAGCAAGCGCTTCTCGGTCGAAGGTGTGGCGGGGCTGATCCCGCTCCTGGACTCGATTCTCGACGCCTCCGGCGAGCTCGGCACCGAATACCTTTATATGGCGATGAGCCATCGCGGGCGCCTGAACGTGATGAAGAGCATCGCCAACCTGCCCATCGAAGACGTGTTTGCGGGTATCGAAGACGTCGACCCCCGCAGTGTGCTGGGTAGCGGCGACGTGAAATACCACATTGGGGCCACCGGACGTTACAAGACGCGCTCCGGCCGCGACATCGAGGTTCATCTGGCCTCCAACCCCAGCCACTTGGAGGCCGTCGACCCGGTTCTGATGGGACGCGTGCGCGCGCGGCAGGAACGTTGGGGGGCGACGGGGCGTGAGCGCATCCTGCCGGTTGCACTCCACGGCGATGCCGCCTTCGCGGGGCAGGGCATCGCGTCGGAGGTGCTCAACTTCGCCGACATTCCTTTTTACGAAGTTGGCGGCACCATCCACGTCATCGTGAACAACTTGATCGGCTTCACCGCGGAGCCGATTTCGCTGCACAGCACTCGTTTCTCTTCGGATACCGGCAAGCGCCTCTCGATGCCGATCATCCACGTCAACGCCGAGGCACCCGGCGCAGTTTGGTGGGCGGGCAAGCTCGCGGCGGAATATCGCCGCCGTTTCCAAGACGACGTGCTGGTCGACATCATCGGGTTCCGGCGCTACGGGCACAGCGAGATTGAAGACCCGACCATCACGCAGCCGGTGTTGTACGACAAGATTTCCAAGCACCCGCTCGCGTGGGAAGTGTACGCGCAGGAGCTGCGCCTCGACGACGCCACCATCGATACCATGAAGACCCGCGCGACGGCCGGCCTGCGCGAAGGCCAAGAAAAAGGACGCCAGTACCAAAAGCGACCGGTTTTCTGGAAGCTCCCCGAGTTTTGGGGACGTTATGTGGGCGGCCAGTACGATCCCGCCTTCGAAGTCGACACCGCGCTCCCGATCGAGCGCGTGCGCGAAATCGGCGCGCGTCTCACCCACGTGCCCGACGGTTTCACACCCCATGCGAAGATCGCCAAGCTCTTGCAGCAGCGCGTCGAGATGGTTGCCGGTACGCGCAAGGTGGACTGGGGCATGGCGGAGGCAATCGCTCTGGGATCGCTGGTGGCGGGTGGCATACGCGTGCGCTTGACCGGTCAAGACACGCGGCGTGGTACCTTCAACCATCGTCACGCGGCCTTGATCGACGTGCACACCAGTGCGGTTCACATGCCGCTCGCACACATTGCGGAGGGCCAAGCCGAGTTCGTGGCCGTCGACAGTCCGCTTTCGGAAGCGGCCGCGATGGGCTTCGAGTACGGCTACAGCCGCGAGTTCCCGGATGCGCTGGTGCTGTGGGAAGCGCAATTTGGCGACTTTGCCAACGGCGCGCAGATCATCATCGATCAATTCATATCGTCGGGTGAAGACAAGTGGGACCTGCTCAGCGGCCTGGTGTTGCTGCTCCCGCACGGTCACGAAGGCCAGGGACCCGAACATACCAGCGGGCGCATCGAGCGCTTCCTGCAGCTAGCCGCCAACGACAACATGCAAGTGTGCCAGCCGTCGACGTCCGGGCAGTATTTCCACCTGCTGCGCCGGCAGGCGTTGCGCGCCTGGCGCAAGCCGCTCGTCGTATTCACGCCCAAGAGCATGCTGCGCGCCGATGCGGCGTGCTCCACCGTGGACGAGCTCGCCTCGGGCTCGTTCCAACCCGTCCTCGGCGACCGCGACGCCGCCAACGTGCGCGCCGTTCTGTTGTGCTCGGGCAAGATCGCCCACGAGCTGCGCGCCGAGCGCGCCGCCCAAGGTGCCATGGACCGCGCCATCGTGACCATCGAGCAGCTGTATCCGTTCCCGGAAGCCGCCGTGGCCGAGGCACTGCGTGCCTTCCCCGATACCGCGAAGCTGGTATGGGTGCAAGAAGAGCCCGCCAACATGGGGGCGCTGGCGTACGCGCGCCCGCGCCTCAAAAAACTGCTCGGCGGGCGACACATTACCAGCATCAAGCGCTACGAATCGGCCAGTCCGGCCACCGGCTCGGCCAAGGCGCACGCGCTCGAGCAGCGCGCGCTGGTAAAGCTGGCCTTCGCCACCTAACCGCTAGCGCGGTTTGACTAACCGCTAGCGCGGTTTGACTAACCGCTAGCGCGGTTTCCCGCGCTTCCGCGTCCTTCCTTTCGCCGCCCGGCAAATTTTTCCGCCCGAGCGGTGGTGATCTGCGCCTCGTTGTGTACTCTTCTTGCTCTCCTGATTGCACTTACTCCCATTTGGGAAGACGTGCGACATGCGCATTCGGCCACTCGAAAAGATTCGGCAAAGTTTTTCCGCCAAGATCACCCTGCTGGTGGCGGCGAGTGTTATCGCCACATCGCTGGTGGTGGGTATTGTCACCACGCATAGCACCGGGAATTTTCTCACCGATCAGATTCGCGAACAGTTTCCGTCGACCTTGGCGACGACGTCGGCGCGGCTGCGGCTGTGGCACGACCGTCAGTTGACCGAGCTGCGCCGTCTCGCGTCGGCGGCCGCGGTGCGTGACAACGTCGAACGTTACGCCCACGGTCAAAACGCTACCGCCGCGCGCGACGAGCTCGCGCAATACCTGCGTATCGTCCGCGAAAACTATTCCGGCTACGACGAGCTGTTGGTGCTGGACGCAAACGGACGAACCGTCGCCTCGGCGACGGGAAATGCCTCGGTGCACCCCGGTGCGGGGGAAGAGGCGTGGCTCGAGCTGGGCGAGAACGGCTTCGAAGAAGGTTCGTCGCGCCCCATCCCGGGAGACCATGCGTTTCACGAGTGGCTCTTCGTGGCGACTCGCGACAGTACCATCGAGCGCTCCAAGCAAACGTGGCTCGCGGCGCGCGTCAATCTGTCGCAGTGCGGCCAGATTCTCAACGACGTCAAGCTTGGCTCCGGCGGCGACCTGTTCCTGGTCGACGCCCAGGGACGATTCCTGACCCAGCCGCGCAAGGCGACCGAGCCCAAGGTCGTCGTCGCCGGCATTCGCGTGCCCACGCGGCAGAACGGCCCGGTGATCGTCGAGCGCCGCGATACCTACGACAACCGCTCCGCATTCCACAGCAAGGTGCACTTGGACGAGCTGGGATGGTGGCTGGTGTACGAAGAAGACTATGCAGCCGCTATGTCGCCGGTGATCGAAGCACAGCGGCGCATTTGGGTGTCGGTGCTGGCGGTGGGCGGGATCTTCATCCTGGTGGCCCTGCGCATCGCGCAGTCGTTCCTGCGCCCCATCAACGAGCTCAAGCTGGGGGCGAAGCGCATCAACGAAGGCTTGGTCGGCGTCAAGATTCCCAAGCGCAACGACGACGAAATCGGTTTGATGATCGACACCTTCAACGAAATGGCGTCGCGCATCACCCTGTGGCAGGCCGAGTTGCAGTACAAGAACAAGGTCCTCAATACCCAGAACGACCGCTTGCAGGACATGAACGAGCGCTTAGAAAAGCTCTCGGTAACCGATGGCCTAACCGGCCTGTTCAACCATCGCCACTTCTGGAACCTGATGAACACCGAGTTGACGCGTGTGAATCTCCACCGCGGCAATTTGGCGCTCACCATTCTCGACCTGGACGACTTCAAGCGCGTCAACGACAAGTTCGGCCACGCCATCGGCGATCTTTTACTACAAACGGTGGCGACGGTATTGAAGGACACGGTGCGCGACACCGACATCGTGGCGCGCTACGGCGGCGAAGAGTTCGCCATTCTGTTGCCCGACACCGACGAAAGCGGCGTGCAACAAGTGGCGGAGAAAATTCGCGCCGCCATCGAAGCGATTCGCTTCAACGTGCCGGAGACCGACATCACTCTCAAGGTGACGGTCAGCATTGGAGTGTCTGTGTTCCGCGGCAACCGGCGGGAGTTCTTCAACGCGGCCGATCGCGCGCTCTACAAGTCCAAGGCGGCAGGAAAGAACTGCGTCCACTACGCCTTGGCGTAGCTTCAGCGAACTAGGGAGATGTGGATCCAGCCTTCGCTGCCGTGCGGCGTGCGAACGTGGTACCACTCGTTCGCCTCGCCCCAGCACAACAAGGTTTCACCGTTGGCGACCTGTGCCACCACCGGGTAGTTCTGGCCCGGTCCCTCACGCACGTTGGCCACATCCACCGAAACTTTGCGCGCGACCGCTTTCTTCTCGATGGATGCGCGACGCTCGGCGCTGCTCATGACGTGGTTGGCGCGCTCGGAGAAGAATTGTGCGCCGGCGTAGTTTTGTTTGCGAATGAGCGACTCCGAGGTTTCGATCAACCCGGTCACATACTGGCGGGTGGAGTCGGCGAGGACACTCGGCCGAGCGCGCGCCAGGCGGTCGTTGCGCATGCGCGCTTCGGCCGCGGACGCGACCGCGTCGGCTTTGCCTTGCTCGGTAGCGAGGCGTTTTTCGTACACGACGAACTGGCGCTCGACACGCCGCAAGTCGTTGTGGGCTTCGGCCAGCTCCTGCTCGAGCAGCTCGTTGGCTTGCGCCAGACGGTCGCGCTCGACGCGCAACCGCGCCGCTTCGGCCGCGGGATCCGGCTGCGTCGACGCGGAGTTTTTCTTCGACTTGTGCGAATCGCGCGGCGACGACTTGGAGCCACCGCGGCTCGAGAGGGTTCCGGTCGACGCGCACCCCGCCGCCACGACGATGAGCGCGAGCAGGGTTGCAACCGAGGTTCTGGGGGCGGAAAACACCATACGCCCCCATAGGGGCAATTCGCGTGCCATTGGTGGCACCGCGGATGTACTCCGCACGTTACCGCAAGAGCTTGCGAATGCGAAGGATAGGTTAGGAGCGACGCTGGTAGTGGCGAACCAACGCGGTCGACGAGCGATGAATCGACAACGTCGCTGCGATCTTGAAGACGGCGCCGGGAAGGAAGGGGAGAGCACCGACGGTGAGCGCCTGCAAGACGTCGTGCGTGTAGAACAGCGTCAAGTGCAAGACGCCGAGTGTCAAGATGAGCACGTTGCCTACGGCGAAGGAGAACAACTGCCACGACCACGACTCTGAGCGGCGTAGCATCGTACCGATGACCCACGGAGCGATCAAGAACGCGATCAAGTAGCCGCCGGTCGGGCCGCCCAAGATGGCCCATCCGCTCGCCCCGCCCGCGAACAACGGCAGCCCCGCGACTCCCAATCCCACGTAGAGCCATTGGCTCAGCGATCCCCACCCGCGACCGATGGACGCGCCCGCGAGCATCACGAACAAGGTCTGCATCGTGATGGGTACCGGCTTGAGTGGAATTTCGATGGTTGCGCCGACGGTGGTCAAACCCGCGAACACCAATGCGAGTGTGACACCGAGCGCGATGCGCGCGGTGCGCGACGACGCCGCGGCCAGGGCCGGTGCGTCGGCGGTGAGTGCCATGTCGGTTCTGGGAGTCATCGGTCGGGTTGAGCCGGCACACGGGCCGCACTCGAGCCGCCATGTTCAAGGGTAACCGACAACGCTGTCAAGCGCTTTCACCGGTGGCGAGGGTTTGGTCCGGGTCGCACGCCAGGAGACGGTCGACGCGATCGCACACCACATCGGCGCTGTGGCGAACCTGGTGCGCGAACCATGTGGGCAGGTCGTCCGCCGCGAACGCCGAGCCCCATTCACCGTGGAGCGTGGCCGCGGCCGCCAGTTCTTCCACCACGTGCGCTGTTTTCCACCCGTGGGCGCGCGCCGCCAAGATGTCGGCGCGAGCGTTGTCGCCGACGTACAAGATGTGCTCGGGATTCACTCCCACCGCCGCTTCCACCGCCGCGGCGTGTGCTCCCTCCAGCACGATGGCGCGATCGCTGCGCTCCGCGGTGTGCGTGCCGTCGCTACGCATGAAGAAGGACGGTTTGCGCGACGACGTCGAGACCACGTCGAACAACGTGCGCCACGCGGGTCCCACCGCGAGGTCGAGGACAGCCGTCGCGAACGCACGCTCCGAGTTGGTGACGACGAATAATCGCTTGCCCGCACGCCGCCACTCCGCCAATCGCTCCGTGGTGCCGGAAACACCCGAGACAAAGCGGGTCAGGTCGGAGACCAGCCGCTGTTTGAGCTCGCCGCGCGTGTGCGACCAATCCAGCATTTCGCGCACATCGCGGCATACGCGCGCGGCATCCATGCCAGCCGTCGGATCGCACGCACGCGCGACCGCGTCGAACAACCACATGGTGGGAATGTCGAAACGCGACGAGATGGGGTGGATGCCGTCTCCGTCGGCGGGGAGGCACTCCGGGTGGGCAGCGTCGACGTCGTGCCTCGTCAACCATCGTCCGCCACGGCGCGCCACCCGCACGCGGCGTCCGGCATCGAGCTTGACCACGTGGGACGTCGTGAGATCGAGTGCCAGGGCGCGCGCAACCGCGGCGTCGTGCGCGTTGGGCGCGGCCACGAGCTCGTGGTCGCGAAACCCGCGTTGTACGGCGAGGAGTGCGCACGCCTCGGCCATGGCCAGCGCATTGACCGCATCGTCATCGTAGAGGGCGAGGGTGTGGTCGAGGTCGAAGCCGACCGCCCGGATAGCGGCCAGGTCGAGGGTTCGATTGACCGCCAGGACGCCGTTCGCGCGCGTTATCGAGGGGTCGACTGGGCACATGGAGGCGAAAAGCTAACAAGGACACCCCGCAGGGTCAACGCGGGCGCGAGAATTTGCGCAATTCACGTCTCAATGTGAGAGCGATTGTCGTGTGAAACAATGCACATGACCGGCTTGGGAAATCCCCTTGCTTTTCCCGCAATATCGGGATACCTATAGAAATAAGAAGGGAATAGAGGGTGTGTTGGGCAACGCTAAGGGCTTATAACGGCACTGTTCTCGTGGCGCACGCGGCCGTGCGCTCGGTAGCTAAGGAGTTCGCATGAACCCCAAGTTCTTCACCGTCGAGGAAGCGAACGCCCTCATCGGCTTTCTCGAAAACTCGCTGGAGCGCATTCGTCGCAACCGGCAGCGCTATCTCTGGCTCCTGGAAGAAATTGCCATTCTGAAACTGATCGTCGAGTGCGGCGCCGACGAGGCCAACCGTGATTCGCTCGATCTCGAGGAAAAGACCCACGAGTTGAAGGCGGTGGAAGCGGAGATCGACAAGGCGCGCGGCTCGGTGCGCGACGCGGGGTGTATCCTCAAGGACGAAGAAAAGGGACTCGTCGACTTCTTCTCCATCCAGAACAACACCGTGGTCTACTTGTCGTGGAAGCGGGGCGAGGACATCGTCAAGTTCTGGCGATCGATCCGCGACGCCGATAGCAACGTGCGACGTCCCTTGGAGGGGTCGCCGTCCGCTTAGCGTCCCACACCAAGACGACTTAACGGAAGGCCGCCGGAGAAATTCGGCGGCGTTTTCGTTTATAGCACGGTGTAATTCGGTCCCTGGCCGCCTTCGGGCGGCGTCCAGCGAATGTTATCGAGCGGGCACTTGATGTCGCAGGTTTGGCAGTGCACGCAGTTCGCGAAATTGATCTGCAGCCGCAAGGCACCCCCCTCTACCGCCACCATTTCGTAGACGTGCGCCGGACAGAACCGGTTGCACGGGTAACGGTACGTCTGCACGCACGTGTTGTAGCACTTGTTGGTGTCGGGCACGATCAAATGCGACGGCTGATCTTCGCCGTGCATCGTTCCGGACAGGTAGACGTCCTGAAGCTTGTCGAGAAAGTAGTTCCCGTCGTACTTGCGCGGCGGCGGAAGCTCGATGTCGACGCCGTAGTATTGCGCCACACTGGTGAGCTGGTAGCGGTCTTCCTTGGGTTGTTTATGGGAGAGTATGTCCGCGCCACCCATCGCTTGCTGCAAGCCGACATGGAACAACGCGCGCGGCAGGCCCAAGGACATCGCGCGGTGAAAGTTGCGAACCTTGCGCAATTGCTTGCCGACGTAGCTGTCGTATACGGCAGTTTCATAGGGCGCGAGTCTGGCGGCGGAAAAGTCGTTCGCGAGCAGCGACTGGAACGCGGTCTCGGCCGCCAGCATGCCGGACTTCATAGCCAGATGAATTCCTTTGAGGCGCGCCATGTCGACCAGCGAGGCCGCCTCGCCGATGAGCATCGCGCCATTGGTGTACAAGCGCGGAATCGAGTGATATCCGCCGGCACTGATCACCTTGGCACCGTAGGCAACGCTCTTTGCGTCCTCCAGCAGCTTCTTGATGGTGGGGTGCTCTTTGAACTGGTTCATCTGCTCGTGCGGGTTGATGAACGGATCGCGATAGTCGAGCGGTGTCACCAATCCCACCGCCACCAGGTTGTCCGCCATCGAATAAATGAAAGTCCCGCCGACGCTGTCGGCGCGGAAGGGATAACCCATGGTGTGAATTACGTGCCCGCCGTCGAAGCGCCCCGCCGGAACTTCGAGCACTTCCTTCACACCGGTTTCGAAAACTTGCAGCTCCTTGCCTTCGAGTAATCCATGGCGTGCAATGAGCTGCTTCGAGAGAAAACCGCGCGGACCGTCGCCGAAGAGCGTGAGCTTGGCGCGCAGGTCGATGCCGGGCTCGAAGTTGGCCTTACGCTGGCCGTGGCGATCGATGCCGCGATCGCCGGTACGAATGCCGGCGATGACGCCGTTCTCTTCCAGGATGTCGACCCCCGCAAATCCCGCGAACACGTTGACGCCGGCGGCTTCGACCAGCCCGCCCAGCCAGCGGTTGAACTTCGCCAGCGAAACGATAGGGAGACCGTGATTGCGCAGCGGCGGCGGTGTAATGGGGAAGCGCAGTGCCCGGCTCTTGGTGAGAAAGTACACGTCCTCGTGCTCGACGCGTTTTTCGATCGGGCAGCCCTTCGCCTCGTAGTCGGGAATCAGCTCTTGCAATGCGATGGGGTCGAGCACTGCGCCCGATAGCGAATGAGCGCCGACTTCGCTCGCTTTCTCGACCACGGCGATCATCGGCGACAGCGCCGCGCCCTCGCCGGTCTGGGCGACGCCCGCGTTGTGCGCCTCGATGAGCTGCTGCAGACGCAATGCGCCCGCGAGCGACGCCGCGCCGCCTCCGACAAACAGGACGTCGACTTCTAGGACTTCACGGTTATCGGTCATCGGTTCCTCCCGTTGGCATCATAGCGACTGAGCGTGGAACCGTCAAAATGGATAAGCCGTGCTTGACTTTGCGGTGGTTTTCGGTAGATTCAGCGGGCGCCGGGGAGAGCCCCAGGGCAAAAAACGTCATGGCCACACGCGTCGTCACTCCGCCTCTCGAACAGCCGCGCTCCTGGTGGGAAAGGACCTACCTGGGCGAAGTTTTCCGCGGCCTGGGTATTACCATTTCGCATTTGATT
>JAICFA010000056.1 GCA_025923935.1 Candidatus Krumholzibacteriia bacterium | reverse complement strand
TTCGTCTTGGCGAGGCTGCGACGGCGGCCGTACTTGTTCTCATAGAGCATGTTGCCCAGGACCAGCACACCCATGATCGACCAGAACGCGATGTCCTGCCAAACGATCGGAAACGTTCCGCGAATCCAAAACCACTGGTACGAATGCAGCGCCCAGGTGACGAAGAACGCGATCAATGTCGATGCAATCAGCGCGGTGGTCGCGTTGGTCTTCTTGCTCAAACGAAAATAGACCGGATTGAAGAAGACCTTTTGCAGAAAGTCTTTCCAGTAGATGTTGATGCGCCGCCAATAGTCGGTGAAGCTCTCGGACAGGAAGTACTTGTTATTGGTGGGCCCGAGGTTGAAGCCGAAGACGTGCAAGATTCCCACGATCATGTGGAAGCTGCCCGAAATCTTGAGATACATCGCATACGCGGTGAAGAGATAGAGCGCGGCACCGGTCGCATCGGCCACCGAATCGGGGCCGACCAGCAGATTCTGGTAGATCCACCGGTAGAGCAACAAGTGCACGATGCCGCGAAAGATCCACTCCGCACCCGTCTGATAAATGGCGACGTCCTCGTCGTCGTAGTGCGTGCGACAGAACGATTTGTAATCGACCACCGGAAACAGCGGAAAACACACGTTGGGCAGCATGAAGAAGTACGCCAGCGCGCGCCACGGTCCGAAGGGCGCGGCGCGGTTCTTGAGATCGTAGAGATAGACGATCATGCGAAACATGAACATGGCACCGAAGATGGGCCAGATGGCGCTCGAGACCGGAGCATGCAGCACGCCCACACGAATCGCCGCCAGCGCACCGCCGGCCGCGAGGATCATCAGCACTCGCCACCGAAACGGGACCGGCACGTGCGCCAGGCCGATGACCGCGAGCCCAAGGCCGACGAGCTGGGCCGCGTTCGACGTCCCCATCACCGTGAAGATGCCCACCACGGACACCAACACGAACACCGGCATGCGATAGCGCATCGGTGCAAGGTGGTGCAGCACGAAGCCGCCCGTCGCAATCGCCATCACGCGAAAGAACGCCCCACTTTCGATATCGAAGGTGCGGACGACGAGCGTGAGCAGCACCAGCTGGGCAGCGACCGCGCCAAAACGCAGAAGCTGCGACAGCGCAAACTTCCCAGCTCCGGCTTCGGCCGCGCGGGCAGGTGATGATGGAGCCGCGGGTTTAGCGGTCGACATGGGGTTTCATCGAGTGCTGCATGGGTCCTGGGGCGGTGGGATAACTCCTAGTGCCAGAGAATTTTAGCATGAACCGAGGGCTGTGAAAAGGCGCGATGGCAGTGCCGAGATCGCTCGGTCACGATCGTAGTGTCTCCACTCCCTAACGAGAGCCGCGAGGACATTCTATATTCGCGGCTCGTAACGTCCGCTCCGACACTACAATCGCGCCCTCGCTTCCTAGAAGAACCGTTTCGCCAAGCCTAGGATCCCCTGGCTCCAGGGGACACGATGCGTGACACCCGACTCGCCTTCGAAGCGATGGAGGTTCGCGAGGTACCACTCATAGTTACGCAACAGTGCTGCCTTGTTCGAGTAGCGTGGTTTGAAACCCAGCACCTTTTCGGCCTTTTCAATAGACACGAACGATTCCTTTGAAACCGTCCCATACGCCCATTTGTAGACCGGCGATAACCGCAACGCACGCAACGTAGCCAGCGCGACCTTCATCGGCGCTTCGGGAAACGGGATGATGCGCTTGCCCTTCCCCGCGCGGTCGAGGACGGCTTGGAAGTCGTTGCGAACCGTGTCGAACTCCTTTGCGCCCACATTAAAAACGTCGTTGACGATGCTGCAGTCGAGCGTCGCGCACAGGTAGATGGCGTCGCACAGGTCGGCGACATCCATTAACTGGTAGAGATTGTCGCCCCGTCCCGGCAGCGGGAAATTGCGCCCGTCTCGCGCCCAGTCGTACAAGAGCGCAAACACCCCCAGCCGCTCCGGCCCCACGAACGACTTGGGCCGCAGGATGGGGATGCACATCCCCTGCTTGCGGTACGCGATGCACAGCTCCTCCGCGGCAATCTTGGCCTCGCCGTACGGACCGACGCCGATGAGCGGGTCGGTCTCGTACAGCGGATGATGATCGGGAACGCCATACACCGCCGTCGACGAAATGTGAATGACGCGCTCGACCTTCGCGGCCAACGCCGATGCCAGCACGTTGCGCGTGCCGTCGATATCGGTGGAGATGATGTCGGCCTTGGAGTAGAGCGGGAGCGCGGCCGCACTGTGTACCACAATGTCGACGCCTTGCATGGCGCGGTCTACGGCGGCACGGTCACGAATGTCGCCGACGATGCCGTGCACACGATCGCGGCAGTCTTCGTAGTCGAACGGCAATACGTCGAGCGAGACCACGTCGTGGCCGCGCTCGATCAGATATCTAATGAGGTTGATTCCGAGAAAACCGGACCCGCCGGTGACGAGGTAGCGCATCGGTTGCTGGGACTCCAGTGTGAGGGGAGCTAGTCTTGGTAGCCTTCGGCGAATTCGACTTCGAGGATCTCGAAGGTCTTCATGCCCACCGGCAGCTTCACGTCCACCGTCTCGCCCTTCGCGTGGCCGATGAGGGCACTCGCCAGCGGCGAGTTGTACGCAATGACGCCGTTCTCCGGGTCGGTCTCGCCTTCACCGAGAATGGTGCAGACACGCTCGTTGCCGGTCTTGGTGTCGCGAATCTTGATCCGCTTGCCGAAGGTAACCGATTCGACCGGGAGCAGCTCTTCCTTGCGCACGACGTTGGCCCCGCTGAAGCGTTCCTGCAGGATGCGCAGCTTGGCGGCGGTCAACGCCTGCTTTTCCTTGGCGGCGTGGTACTCGCCGTTCTCTTTCAGATCCCCGTGCGCAGCCGCAGCGGCGATTTCCTTCGCGATGTCGTTCTTCAAGTAGCGATCGAGCTTCTCGATCTCTTCTTGGAGTCTCAAGTACCCGTTTTCCGTCAAAAAATACTGCGCCATACCAACCCTTCCGTGGGGTCGAACAAAGTCCATTTGCGATGGGTCGTGAGTTGCGAATCCCGCGCCGCTTGAGCCTGGAGTGACTCGGAGCAGCGCGGATTCTAGCACGGTCACGGGACCGTTACAACGTCACCGGCTTCACACGCGCCGCCCGAGCAACTGGTGCAGGTCTTGCACTTGCCCCCTCCGATTGAGCTCCCACTCTACCGGCAGAAAATGCCGGATTACTTGGAGGATAGCAAAATGAAACGATTTAGCGTCGGCCTGGCCGTGCTCGCAATCTGCGCCCTGATCGCGTCGAACGCGTTCGCGCAGGCGAATGTCGGTTTGCGCGGCATCGGCCTCAAGGCGGGCATCGTCGATCCGGAGGACGTCGACGCCACCTTGGGACTCGGCCTGATCATGGATCTGGGCACTTTCCACCCCAACTTTGCCTTCGAAACCAACGTCGGTTGGTGGTCGACAGGCGAAGAGGCGTACGGCGTTTCATATGATGTGACCGACGTCTCGTTCGGGGGCCGGACGAAATACCTCTTCAATACGTCGAACCCGTCGTTGGTGCCGTTCCTCGGCGCGGGTCTAGGACTTCACGTCCTGTCCGCGAGCGCCGAAACGGCTCCGGTCTACATGGGCAATACGCTGATCTTTCCGGGCTACGAAGTGGAGGACAGCGAAGTCCGTCTCGGCCTCGACCTCGGTGGCGGCTTGAAGATCGACAACGGCGGCCAGTTCGCCTTCGTGGGCGAGGGTTGGTTCTCGGTCGTGAGCGACGCCAGCCATTTGTCGTTCATGGTCGGCGCGATCTACATGTTCGGACGTTAGAGCACGCGCGTAGGTCGATCGGGGGATGAAGAAAACGCCCGCGTTTCCACGCGGGCGTTTTTCTTTTTGGGCGTGTTAGCCCGCAGGAGTTAGCGGCCTGTCACAATCGGCGGGCCTGGCGGGTTCCTCCATCAAGGAGGTGCTGCCATGCATCGCATCATTTGTATTTCGATTTTGATTTTCGGGGTCGCTCTGGCCGCCGGTTGTGAGGACGATTCCACGAGTCCTTCGACGGCCCTGCAGGCTTCGTTCGCCAAAGGTGAAGTCCCGTCATTTCCCGGGGCCGACGCTTTCGTGAGCGAAGTGACCAATCCCTATCTCGCCTTCGAGGCCGGTAAGACGTTTCGTTATGAAAGCGAAACCGACGAGGGGCTCGAAGTCATCATCGTCGAAGTGACCAATCTCCAGAAGACGGTCATGGACGTCGACGTTACCGTGGTCCACGACCAAGTGTTTCTCAACGACGAGCTCATCGAAGACACCTACGATTGGTACGCCCAAGACGAAGACGGCAACGTGTGGTATTTCGGCGAAGACACCAAGGAGTTGGAGGACGGCGTCGTCGTTAGCACCGAAGGCTCGTGGGAAGCCGGCATCAACGGCGAGCCTGGCATCGTCATGCTGGCCCAGCCGTTCGTAGGAGCAACGTATCACCAAGAAGACGCACCCGGCATTGCCGAAGACATGGGACGCGTGAAGAAGCTGAACGTCTCGGTCGACGTCGAGTACGGCTCCTTCCACAACGCCGTGCAAACCACCGAGTGGACACCGCTGGAGCCGGGCGTGCGCGAGTATAAGTACTATGTGCCCGGTGTGGGGCTGGTGCTGGAGACGGGCAAGAAAGAGCGCCTGGAATTGGTCGAGATCGACTAAGCGCCGACTAACGTCAAAAACTTGAAACCGTGGCCCGGTGCTGTCGGTCACAGCAGCGACGTCATGCTGAACCGCACACCGGAGCCCACGTTTTCGAGACGTTCCCGATGGGAGTCCCACCCCATCGCACGGGCATTGCGCGGCATCGGTCCCATCGGGATCGCCTTCATGCTGGCGGTGATCGTGGTCGCGGGCATGTATGGCCCGCGCATTGCAGGCCCCCTTGTTCTGCTGTGGGTATTGATCGCTCGAGTTCCGTGGCGCGATCTGGGGTTCGTTCGTCCGAAGAGCTGGGCGCTCACCATCGCGAGCGGAATTCTTGGCGGGATCGCATCCAAGCTCTTCATGAAGTCGATCGTGATGCCGCTCCTCGGGGCCCCCGATCGGAACCCGAACTTCGATTATCTCGTTGGGAACACGGCGGCCCTGCCCAGCATGATGCTGTACCTGATTCTCAGCGCTGGCTTCGCCGAAGAGCTCGTCGCACGCGGTTTTATGTTCGAGCGATTGGGACGATTGCTGGGCAGGTCGCGCAACGCCCTCATCGCAACCGTGCTGATCACGTCGACGCTTTTCGGGTTAGCGCATTTACCGGAGCAACAGTGGGCGGGCGCGACCAACGCCTTCATCGTGAGCGTGATCGTCGGCACGGTATTCGCGGTTTACCGCAACCTTTGGACGCTGATCATTTGGCACGCGGTATTCGACATCTGCGCGCTCTTGATGCTCTACTTCAACATCGACAAAACAATCGCGAACGCATTTTTCAACTAACCGAGCTCGCATCGGCGTGGCTTGCACGAAGGGGTGAACGCATTCAGCGTCCACCCCTTCGCATGATCGTTACTCCGTCTCCTTAGGTCCGGTAGGAGCATCAGGATCGCCATAGTCACCGCTCGCGCTGAGCGGAATGATGTCGCCGGCGCCCTTCCGCCACAAGAGTAGTGGCAGGAACCACAAATCCGGAACCAACCCTCCATCGACCCGGGCCGTCGTCACGAGCTCCTTGTCCAAACTCAGCGAGTTCTTTTTCACGATTTTCCTCCTAGAAACGAAGCTTCGGTCCGATTACACAGCGGCGCTGAGGTTCAGGGCGTTCTCTGCGCGTCACTCGTACCATCGCTTCGCGCAGGCAAATCTAACGTCGATTCATTTGACGGCTTCCTTGCTGGCGTCGTGTTTCAGAATGTCGCCGGGCTGGCACGTGAGGGCGTCGCAGATGGCTTCGAGTGTGGAGAAACGGATCGCGCGCGCCTTCCCCGTCTTGAGGATCGAAAGGTTGGCGAGCGTCATGCCGATGCGGTCCGCGAGCTCGGTCAGCGTCATGCGCCGGTCGTGCAGCATATCGTCGAGCTTGACGACGATCGCCACCTCACACCGTCCCTTCGAGATCGTCGCGCATGCGCGTGCCTTCCGCAAACACACGCGCCAAGAGAAATATGAGCAGCACGGCAAGCCAGCCGTTGATGGAAAAGCCCGCATCGATATCGACCGGCTGCGCCAATTTCGACACGGCATTCCCGATCGCTCCGATCACCATGCTGAGAATCTGCAGTACGAGCAGCGTCCATGCGATTGACTGCAGCCGGTCCGCGTTCGCGGCGACGAAGGGGTCGCCCGCGCGTACCGTATCGACAATCGCGACCAGCCGCTTGAGGATCAGATAGTTCAGCGGGATCGCAACCAGGCCGAAGACCGCGATCGCGCGCAGCCCCAGAATGACGTGGTCAGCGTCCGGCGAAGGCGAGAGCTTCAACGACGTCATGATCCACTGCTTGTGCGGCATGATGAGCAGGAGCACGGCGATCGCCGCGCCTCCGACCCAGTTGATGACGATGAGGATGCGCAGCACGACGTTGGCAATAGGCAGCGCCGCGCTGGATGATGGTGGTGTCCGTTCCATAGAGTTATTCCCTCCTGATATCGAATATCAATAATCTATTTATCGATTATCGTCAACATGGATATTGAACATCGATAAAAAAAGCCAGAGGGGGCCGTGGCAGGCTGCGGGTATACTCTTGGCTTGGACTACATTGTGCGCGCTCTCAACGTCACTCGTGAAACCATCGTCGCCGAGCGGGTCGAGGTCGCCGGGACCTCGGAGACCCGCAGGCGCGGCCTGCTCGGGCGAACCGGCCTCGAGGCGGGCACGGGCCTTTGGCTCGTGCCCTGCGAGTGGATCCACATGTTCGGCATGAAGTTTCCCATCGACGTCGTGGTGCTCGACAAGAACGACGTCGTAGTCGGCGTGCAGGAGGCGCTAAGGCCCGGCAGGATCGGCAAGCTCTTCTGGCGCGCGCACTCGACGCTCGAGCTGCCCGTCGGTGCGATCCGGGCATCGCGCACCGCGAAGGGCGATCGCTTCGCATGGGAGGACCACGATAGCTGACGGACGAATCAGCAGGGCCGCAACTAATTGCACGGCGTCCGACAAGCGCAACTCTATTAATCGGGAGCCGCCGCCATCGGTCGGGGCGCAATTTCTAACGCCAGGGTATTGCGCTGCGAGGAGTTTCGCGAGGTTTCGGATGGCAACCCCGACGAGGAACTGGCGACCCCGGGAGGATTCGAACCTCCGACCCACAGCTTAGAAGGCTGTTGCTCTATCCGACTGAGCTACGGGGTCGCGAGGCCAAATATACCACGGCGCCAATCGGGTCGTTATTCCCCGTATTGATTTCACTTGCCCAACGTTTGCGCGCACCCGCGGTTTGACGCGTGGACTGCCGATAGATTTGCTGTGTCGATTTCGACAATGTCAGTTCACTTTTTTCCGGAGGTCGAGTCGTGAAAAAAAGAAAGCTGCAGTTGGATAAAGAAGTTCTGACAGGAATTAGCGGCAGTATCAATGATTTCGATGCGGGCGCTACTCCCATGATCATCCCCATCGTCGAAAGCATTAGCCTCGTATTGACCGTGGCGTCAGCGTTGGAACCGGGTTTCTGTGACTGCCTGGATACCGACAGCTGTCAGCCGGTTTCGCAAAACTATAGCGAGTGCACGACCTGCACCCATAACAAGCTTTGTTGACGGAGGTGATCTAGGCGATGCCAGGATCCGCCCTCGATGCAGCTACAAGAAGGCATTCGTGCGGCGCAAGGAGAGCGGATCCCGGGAAAACTAGCAGAGCCTATTGTGGGTGCAATTCCCGCAATTGCTATAGTTCTCGCAATCTGACAGTCCGCCAGTAGGTTCTCCCTTCGGACAACTGTCAGTGTCGAGACAATCGCAGAAATCCGGCTCAACAGCAGACGCAATACTGAACACGATACTGATGCTCTGGACAATGCTCCAGATGCTTCCGCCATTCACACTGCTATTCTGGCCACCGATCGTTAGAATCTCCCTGTCCAACTGCAGCTTTCTCTTTTTCACGATCTCCACCTCCGGAAAAAGGAAAAATGCACTGCTGTCGTGGGGTTAAACTCTACCAACTGATTACTTCGCTCGGCCGGGGAAAACCTAACGAACAAATAAGAAGGTCGTGAACTGGCCGGGGCGCGGCGGGCGGCCGGCTCGTCTGCGCGGCCGGTCGGCGAACGGAACCCGGACGAATCTCAGCGATCAAAAAGCTGGACTCCATCCGACCTACAAGCTGAACGCGAGTGGCAGAATGGCACACCTTCCATCCGGAGGTCTAGACCGTGAGAAAAAGGAAGCTACAATTGGACAAGGAAATCCTCGTGGCGCTTGGTAGCAAGGTCAACAATACCGACGCGGGTAACACGATAATCGAACTGATTGAAACCATCCTTTTGTCGTTGGAGGTAGCATCTGAATTGGATCCAGCGTGGTGTGATTGTCTTCGCACCGGCAGCTGCCAGAGCAATGCGTGCCCATACAGCGAAGTCACAAACTGCACACATAACGATCTTTGCTGAGGGTAATGAGCGAGAGTGACGCGCCCGTTTGCCGAGCAAGACGGGCGCGTCAACCCTTACATCATCGCCGCCGGCGGCGCCGGTTCGTCGGCGCGGCCCGCGTTCGCGAGCGGAACGCGGATCAAGACGAAGGCGATCACGCCCAGCACGAGCAGGCCGATCAAGTACGACGGATTTGCGATAAGTTGCGGGAAGGGCTTCTCCATCCATGCCATGGTCGACTTCACCAGACCGACCAGCGCTTCGCCGGCGATCATGCCGGAGGCAGCGAGAATGCCGACGTTGACGGCGCGCGTGCGCTGCGCTTCGTTGTGACCGCGCCGCTCGGACATCCGATCCATTACCCAGCGGATGCAGCCGCCGACGAAGATGGTCGACGTGGTCTCGAACGGCAAATACATGCCGACCGCGACCAGCATGGGGCTCTTCACCTTGACCATGATCATCGCGATGCCCATCAGGACACCGACGACGACGAGCGGCCACGCCATGTCGCCACCGACGATGCCGGTCGCGAGTGCTGCCATGAGCCCCGCCTGGGGTGCGGAAAGCTGGGGGTCGCCGAAGCCCATTCCGCCCATCTTGATATTGCCCTCGTGTAGAACCATCAGCGGGAAGTACATCACCAGACTCGCCACCACCACCGCGATGAGCTCGACGACTTGGATCGTGCGCGGTGTACCGCCGAGGATATATCCGACCTTGAAGTCTTGCAGCAACTCACCAGCGACCGCCGACGACACGCACACGACCGCGGCCACGCCGAGCACGGCCGCCACACCGGCATTGCCCTTGGCACCAAGCGCCACCATGAGCAGCGCCGCGATGATGAGCGTCGAAAGCGTCAGCCCAGAGATGGGATTGTTCGACGAGCCGATGAGTCCGACCAAATATCCCGACACGGTTGCGAAAAAGAATCCCGCGATCAGCATCACGATCGCCGCGACGATTCCGCCCGCGAGGAGTCCCGTCATGTAGACATAAAGCCCCGCCATCACGGCGAACATGACGCCGATCAGGATGAACACGGTTTTCGACGACATGTACTGCTCGGTACGTCCCGCCTTTACCGGTGCTTGCCCAGGTGTGAGGTCCTTGATCGCTCGACTCAAACCGCCGAAGATGCTCTTGCGCCGGCGGTAGAGCGTGTAGACAGTGCCGACCAACATGCCGCCGACGGCGATGGGGCGAACGATGAAACGCCACACTTGTACGGTGAGGCCGCCCCACGCTTCGTCTCCCGCGCCTTGTGGAAGGAGAGTCTGGAGCTCGGGGCCCATGAGATAAATGAGGAGCGGCACCATCAGTCCCCACGCGAGGACACCGCCGGAAAAGTTCAACGCTGCCAATTCGGGTCCGATGATGTAGCCCACGCCGATGTAGGCGGGGCTGATCTCGGGCGACGTCATGTGCAGTTGTCCGCCCGCGGGCACAGTCTGCGCGCCTGCGCCGGCACCGAGCTTCACCTTGCTCAACCCGATTGTGCCGACATTCACCACGAATTCTTGCGCGCGACGAAACAGCCCGAACTCCGCCGCGAGATAGATCACTCCGCCCAAGCCCATGGATTGGAACAGGTACTTGGCAGCTTCCGCGCCGCGACGTCCCGCCTTGTGAATCTCTCCGGCCGCCACCGACTCGGGAAACGGCAGCGTGCGATCTTCGACCATGACACGACGAACGAGCGAACAGAAGAGCACGCCGAGGATGCCGCCGACTAGCATGAGCGCGGTGGATTTCCAGTACGCATCCTCGGGGCCGAAGGAAGGCCACACGCCCGCGATGTAGAACGCGGGTAGCGTGAAGATCGCACCCGCAGCAACCGATTCGCCGATGGAGCCCGCGGTGCGCGCGATGTTCTCTTCCAGGATGGATCCCCTGAAGAGTCGAAGAATGACCATGCTCATCACCGCGGCCGGATAGGTCGCCGCGATGGTTTGTCCCGCTTTGAGTCCCAGGTACGCGTTGGCCGCGCCCAGGATCAGCGTCATGATGAGTCCGGGAATGACGGCGCGGAGTGTGAACTCCGTCATCGTCATGGATTCGGGGACGAACGGCTGGTGTCTCGTTTCGCCGGCCGGCTTCGAGCCATCGGACATACTGACACACCTCCGGATGAAGTGGGATTTCGGCGACTCTACTTTGGCCCGGCGACGAGTGTCAACCGGCGTCGCGGCCAGCGCGGTTGGCATCAAAAGAAAACGGCTCCTCCGGACGGAGGAGCCGTTGGGCCGACATTATCCAACGAGTAAGGTTAGCGAACGGTGCGGTACAGCGCCTTGATGCCGCCCCAAGTGGTTGCGGCGATGGGCACCGGCGCGATTTCGACCACGACCGTGCCGCGCATTCCCGCGATGCAGTGCAACAGGCAGAAGTAGTCGAACGAACCGGTATTGGCGAACGTGAAGGAAAACTGCCCGTCCGGGTCCATGATGCCCGAATCGAATCCGCCTGACGCTGGCTGGCAATTGATGCCGCGCGTCACCGTGTGTTGGAGGAACGAATTGTTTCGCCAGATCACGGTATCGCCGACGTTGACGGTCAAGACCGCGGGATCGAAGGTGACGAGCGAAATGTTGATGGTGTGGGTCGCGGCGTGGACGGGTGCAGCGATCGAAACGGCCGCGATTACTGCGAGTAGCAAACCTTCGCGCAGGCGCATGAGGCCCTCCTAGTCGTTCTGCGGCAATGCGTTGGTGAGAAAGGAAAGGGTTGCCTCGATTATAGCACTGCGTTTGGCCGATTTTCAACCGCCCGGGGGTTGCCGGTGGCCCCTAAGATCATTGGTAAAACCTGATTACGAATTTTTTCCAATGCCCAAGCCACAGGTTGGGTTATAATGTTGCCTTCGCCTCCGCCGACCGCAACGAAGGAGGGTTCCAACATGCGAAGACAACTCGCGCGCGTCTTCTCGGGCGCGCTCGCCGTGCTACTGGTCGGGTCTCTCCCCGCTTTCTCCGCCGACCATTTCGTCACCATCGGACCGAGCACGTTCACCCCGAAAAATCTTTCGATCAATACCGGGGACACGGTGCATTGGACCGTTGTCGACGAGTTCGGATTTCACACGGTGACCAGTGGAAATCCGTGCACGTCGAACGGCACGTTCAATTCCGGCGCCATGGGTGATGGCGGGGAGTTTCAATTCACGTTCGCCAATACGGGGTCGTTCAACTATTTCTGCACGTTTCATTGCGTGGGTGGAATGACGGGCAATGTGCTGGTGAGTCCGCCGACGGGCGTGGAAACGCCGTTGGCCGGTGCGTCGCTGGGACAGAACTTCCCGAATCCGTTCAATCCGTCCACGACCATCGAGTACTCGCTGCCGTCGCAGGGGCGAGCGATCGTCGCCATCTACACCACGGACGGCGAGCTGGTGGCACGCCTCGACGGCGGCGTCAGCGGCCCCGGCAAGAGCCGCGTGCAGTGGGATGGACGCGACGCGTCGGGTAAGAACGTGAGCAGCGGAATTTACTTCTATCGTCTGGAAGGTGCCGCGTCGGTCGCACCGCGCAAGATGGTGCTGCTGAAGTAGAGCCCCACCCTCATCGGTGCGTGGCGCAGTCCCCGGCAAAAAAAAATGGTCGGGGCGAGAGGATTTGAACCTCCGACTCCCTGCTCCCAAAGCAGGTGCGCTACCGGACTGCGCCACGCCCCGACGCCAGCGATTCTACCACGTTACTTCGCGAGCTTGTACCAGTGGAAGAGCTCGCGCAAGCTCGGGCGTTTCCCGTAGAGCAGAATACCCACCCGGAATATCCGCGCCGCGAATGTAATCGACAGATAGATGGCCGCGCCGAGCAGTACCACGCTCAAGAGGATCTGCCACGCCGGCGGCTGCAGCAGGATGATGCGCGCCAGCATCATCATGGGGGCAAAGAGCGGAATCATCGACAGCACCACCGCGAACGTACTGGCTGGATTCTGAATCAACAACATCAAAGTCATGAGGGGCACGATCATCGGCAGTGTGATGAGTCCCTGGAATTGCTGCGCGTCTTGTTCGGTACTACACGCCGCACCGACCGTCATGAACAGCGCCGAATAGAGCAAGAAGCCGAGCAGGAAGTACACGATCAAATAGGCGAATACCGCCGGCGGAATGTCGAGTGATTGGAGCACCGAAACCGCGCTGGCGGCGGCGTAACCGCTCATCGCCAGCCCCACCAGCGCCCAGATGGCGAGCTGCGTCATTCCCGCCAGCCCCACGCCGACCAGCTTGCCGATCATCAGGTCGCGCGCGGTGATCGAGCTCAACAGCACTTCGATGACGCGCGAGCCCTTCTCTTCCACGATGCTGCGCGAAATGGTGATGCCCCAGGAAAGAATCGCCATGTACAGGATCATCACGAAAATGAACACGAGGCCGTATTCGGCGAGGAAGTTCTTTTCCTGCACCTCTCCGGTGTCGCTTACCCGGCTCATCTCCAGGTCGACCGGCTCGGTGAGCCGGCGCACGCGCTGGAAATCGAAGCCTTGCGCCTCCAGGCGGCGCGCTACGATGGCGTCGCTCACCACATCGGTGAAGCGGTCGAAGATGTTGAAGTTCCTGGCTTCACGCGTGACGTATTCCGCCTTGCCTTCTTCCAGCACGGAAGCGGGGACGGCGATGAGGATGTCCAACTCGCCGCGCTGCACGGCGGCGATGCGAGCTTCGCGCTCGCTCGCAAATTTGTCGCCGCTGGCAGCGATGGATTCGACCACGTACTTGGCGTCCCCATTCTCCAACGTGTCGACGAGTGCTGCCGCCACGTCGCCGCCCACACCTCCCACTTGATCCACCACCGCGACGCGATACTGGCGATCGGGCACGAACATCGCGAGCAGCACCGGT
>JAICFA010000055.1 GCA_025923935.1 Candidatus Krumholzibacteriia bacterium | reverse complement strand
TTCGCTGGGCGCGCCGACCGCCGTCCAGGCCGTCGCGATCTGCACACACGCCGAAGCGACGCCACTGTGCTTCCTCTCCATCGAGGATCGCGATCACGCGATGCCTCCTGCGCGCGCCGACGTCGATCTCTCCCGCGCTCCTCCTCTCCCCCTCGTGTCGTAGCGCTTAATTCCGTTCGCTAAGAGATTCGACTCCGTACACGAGGAGGAGTTTCATGCATGCCATGAGACGAATCACCGCGCTTCATGCCGCGGTGGTCTGGTTCGGCATATCCGCCCACCAGGCGGCGGCGCAAACGCTGTCCAACCCGGATCTGAGCTTGGTCGGCGACTTTCGCGTGGTCGGCCGCTCGCAGGAGGCCGCCGACTCCACCGGCGAGCGCGAGCTCTCGTTCGTATTCGAAGAGCTCGAGCTCGACTTCAATGCGTATCTCAACCCGTACATGCGCGCCGATGTGTTCATCGGTATCCACGGCACCGGGCCCGATGTCGACGTCGAGGAGGCGGTCATGACGGTGCTGCGCGGCCTGCCGGCGGCGCTGCAGCTCAGCGTCGGGCAGTACCTGCTCGACTTCGGCAAGATCAACACCCAACATTCGCACCAATGGAGCTGGATGGACCGGCCCCTCATGCACCGCACCATGCTGGGTGACGAGGGCCTCAAAGCGCTCGGCGCGCGACTGACTACACTGATCCCAATCGGCGATTCCGCCTTGGGATTGTCAGCCAGCGCCTTCAGCGGGAGTGCGTTCGAGGCGCACGAACACGCCGTGGCAGAAGGACACGAAAGCAACGAGGATGCCCCAGCAGAAATCATGGGATCCGCCCGCGTTTCCGTGTTCCGGCAGATCAGCGACCTGTGGTCGGCGGAACTGGGAGCGTCCTACCTGGGCGGCGACTACGATCCCACCGAGTCGCTTTCCACTCACATCGCTGCGGTGGATTGGAAGCTCCGCTGGCGGCCGGATTCCTATCGCGCGTTTTCCTGGGTGCTGGAAACCATGCGCAGCGAGCGCGAAGTGGCTAGCGTTGATTCGCTGGCGACGTCGATTCACACCGTCGACGCATGGGGTGCGTTTACGTCGGCGGAGCTGCAATGGACCAAGCGCTGGAGCGCCGGCGCACTGTTCGACTGGACGCAGGACGCTACCGTCGCGGACGCGGAGACCACCGCCATCGGCGGCTTCTTGGATTTTTGGCCGGTGGAAGAGACCGCCCGTATCGGGCTCGTATACCGGCACGAAACCTCGGACCGTTATAACTTCGACAACGATACCGTCACACTGCAATTCCTGTGGGGCATGGGCCCGCACAAGGTGCACGCGTTTTGATCGGAGCAACATCATGAAACCATTCACTGCAATATTCTGGTTGTTATTTTCTCTTGCTGCCAATGCCAACGCGAAGGTCAACGTGGTGACGTCGACCACCGACCTGGCCTCGATTGCGCGTATGATCGGCGGCGACAACGTCGATGTGACGTCGATCGCGCGCGGCACCGCCGACCCGCATTTCGTCGAAGTGCTGCCAAGCTACATGGTGCGGGTGCAAAAAGCGAAGGTGTATCTCAAGCTGGGGATGGACATCGATCGCTGGGCGGCCCCGATCATCGACGGCTCGCGCAACGGTAAACTGGTCGTCGTCGACTGCTCACAAAACATCGCACCCCTCGAGGTACCGACCGGCAAGATCGACGCCTCCATGGGCGACGTGCACCCGCACGGCAATCCCCACTACTGGCTCGACCCGGACAACGGCGCCATCATCGCGAGCACCATCGCCGACGCACTCACCGGCGTCGATCCCGCGCATGCGGCGGCGTACGCGGCCAATCTGGCAAGCTTCAAGTCCCAGCTGGAAACGCACAAGGCAGCCTGGCAGCAAAAATCAGAGGCCATCCGCGGGATAAAAATCGTGACCTACCACAACTCGTGGCCGTATTTCGCGCGCGCGTTCGGGGTAGAGGTGGAGGATTTCGTGGAGCCGCTGCCCGGTATCGAGCCCACGCCGTCGCACACTGCGCACGTGATCGAGCTGATCAAGACGCATCAGATCCAAATAATCGGAGTCGAGCCGTATTTCTCGATGCGAACGCCGGAAACGATTGCGCGCGAGTCAGGGGCGAAAGTGGTGCAGCTTCCCCCTTCCGTCGACGGTGCGCCCGGCGCCCAGGATTATTTCTCGCTGTTCGACGTGATTATCGACCGGCTCGCAGCGGCGAGGTAACGCGATGGGACTTTTCTCCTACGACTTCGTGCAACTCGCCGTACTCGCCGCCATCATCCTGGCCGGCATCCATGCCTACCTCGGTTACCACGTCGTCAGCCGCGGTGTCATCTTCGTCGACCTGTCGCTGGCCCAAGCCTCCGCGCTGGGGGCCACCGTCGCGTTCTGTGCGGGCATCCGCAGCGAAATCGTGATCTATCTGGTTTCGCTCTTGTTCACGCTGACGGCGGCCCTGGTCATCTCGCTGGCGCGAACCCGTGACGAACGCATCCCGCAAGAGGCGTTCATCGGGATCTTGTACGCGACCGCGACCGCGGTGCCGTTGCTGCTGCTCTCCCACCATGCCGAGGGAGCCGAGCTCGTACACCACATGATCGCCGGCTCTCTGTTGACGGTGGCGCCACACGAGCTGGTGAAGATCGCGGTGTTGTATTCCCTCCTGGGCGCTTTCTTCTACTGCTACCGAAAGCGCTTCGACGCCATCAGCCGGGATCGTGACCGCGCCAAGGCGGACGGAATCAACGTGGTGTGGTGGGATTTTCTTTTTTACGCCGCGTTCGCGCTGGTGGTGACGTCGTCGGTGGCTATCGCGGGCGTGCTCTTGGTGTTCGCCCTCTTGGTCATTCCGCCCGTTACCGCGCTATTGGTGACGACGCATGCCGCGAAGCGGCTGGCATTCGGATGGACCATCGGCGTGGCAGGAGCACTGGTGGGGATCGTGCTCTCGGTGTCGATGGATTTCCCGGCCGGGCCGACCGTCATCTCGACCTTGGCGTTGATGCTCTTGGTCGTCGCGTTGGGGAGACGGCTCGCGCGGCGTTGACTACTCGTCGCGAACCGCGATGCCGTACCGGCGGAACTTGTTGTAGAGCTGCTGGCGGCTCAAATCGAGCGCTTTGGACACTTGCGTGACGTTGCCGGAATGCTGCGCGAGCGCCTGGCGCAGAATCTGTTCCTCTAGACGCTCGACTTGCTCGCGCAGGGACCCGGTGGCGGCGCGCGCCGTGCTGTTCCCGCGTCCCTGCGCCTCCAAGAGCCGCTGCAGCGCTTCCGCGTGAATCGTGCCGGATCCGTCTTGGAAGAGTATTCCGCTCTCGACCAAGCGCTTCAACTGGCGCACATTCCCCGGCCACGACTGCGCGACGAGCAGGGCGCGCGCATCCTGCGACAGGCGCGCGCGTTTTTCTCCCTTCGCGGCACGCTCGAGAAAATGTTCGGCGAGCGGAAGAATGTCCTCCGGACGCTCGCGCAGCGGCGGCAGCTCGAGCACGGCGTCGTTCAGGCGGAAAAACAAGTCGTCGCGGAAACGTCCCTCCTCGACGGCGGCCGCTATGTCGACGTTGGTGGCGGACAAAATGCGCACATCGGTCGTGCGCAACCTTCCCACTTCGCCCACGCGCGCGAATTCCCTCTCCTGCAAAACGCGCAGCAGTTTGGGTTGGACCTCGAGCGGCATGGTGCCGATCTCATCGAGGAATACGGTACCACCGTTGGCGACCTCGAATATGCCGGGTTGGTCCGCGATGGCACCGCTGAAGGCGCCCCGGGCGTGACCGAAAAGCGTGCTCTCGACGATGTCGGGCGGCAGGCTTCCGCAGTTCACCGCGTGGAAGGGCCGTTTGGCGCGGTTGCTCTTATTGTGAATCGCACGCGCGAGAACTTCCTTTCCCGTCCCGCTCTCGCCCAGGATCAGCACCGACACATCGCTGGGTGCAACGCGCTGCACCATTTCGAAGACCTCGTGCATTTCCTTGCTCTTCGAAATCATGCCTTCCAGCGCGAACTCGCGCGCCAATTGCCGCGCCAGATCGCGGTTCTGCTCTTCCAAGCGATCGCCGCGCACCTTGAGATCACCCTGGCGCCGCGCACCCTCGATCGCGACCGCCGCCTGCACGCCGAAAAAATTGAAGACGTGCTGATCGTACTCGCTGAACTCGGGGATGACGTGGCTGCTGTCGGCGTAAATCACACCCGCCAGGCGCCCTTCGGGGTTGAGGATGGGGATGCACACCACCGCGAGGATCTTGCCCTCCTGGATGCTGCCGCGGTCGCGCAGGTCGTTGACCTTCTGGACGTCGGAGGCAACGTACGACTTCTTGGAGGCGCTCACGTCCTCGAGAACCCCGCTGCTGATACGGCGCGCGTCGTTCTCGGGCCATGGCCGGCGGTCCTGCAGGCGCCCGGTATAAGTGGAAAACGTCCCGTCGGACTCGATCAGCATGACGAAGCCGCGCTGGCACTGTGTCACCGACACGATGCCATCCACGATGCAATCCAGGATTTCCTTGAGGTCGGCGGCGAAGCCGAGCGACATGGCAACTTCGCGCAGGGTCTCGAAACGGCGTTGGACGTCGGAGGTGTGTACGTCCGCGGGTCGCAACGGCTCGGCTTGCGGCACCTGGACGCGCCGCTCTAGCCGGCGCAGCATCTCGCGCGGGTCACTCTCGGCGGGCGTTTTCGCGCGCGCGGGACTGGACTTGCCGGGGCGGACCGATGAACTCTTCGGCCGGGGAGACATCAGTCATGATTGTAACAGGCGGTACCGTCCGGGCGGAAGGCGTGATCCTCGCACCAAAAGAGAGAGCCCGCCTTTCGGCGGGCTCGTTCACGTGACCTCTCCCCGGCATCGGAAAGTTAGAGGCCACGAGATTCTCTCTTCTCCCCGTTCTGCTTCTCCCCTTGATCGAAACTCGTTGAGTCGAGACCTCAGGAATGGCTATAACGGGAATCTAGCCGCGCGGGCCCCAGGTGCTGTTGCCCCAGGTGCTATTGCCCATAACACCCCAGATGCTCTTGCCGAAGACGGCCAGTACGCTGATGATGAGCCCGAGATTTGAAAGGATCGTGTAACGCATTGCTTTTCCTCCGAGTGTTCAGGTTGCCGGGGCCGCTGCTGCGAAACCCTTTCCTTCGCTCTGCATTGGCCGTACGGTTCCCTGTAATGGCAACCCGCGTACCAACGCGGCATGAAATTCCCATTTGATTCGCAACCTTCCTGGTTGCAACACGTTATCTCATGGTGCGGCGGGCAATGGGTAGAGATGCCGCATGCGGTGACGCGGTGGAGTGTAAGGGCGAGTTGACACCCGTTGTCCGTCCACGAGCCCACGAATAACCCCAACTCGTTTCAAAACATAGAGTTAGAGGTGTCAAATGAATTTGACGGTACGGTGTGTGAAAAGACTTACGCCTTCATACGGTGCGGCGGTAGCGGCCGCCATCGCAACCGCGGCCCTCGCGCCACCGGTGCCGGCCAAGGACGTCTTCCCCTACCAGGCCGTCACCCGCTCGCTCGACAACGGGCTCAAGGTGGTGCTGGTTCCGTTCGACAGCCCCGGCATCGTCGCCTACTACACCATCGTGCGCGCCGGTTCCCGCAACGAAGTCGAGCCCGGCAAGTCGGGCTTCGCCCATTTCTTCGAGCACATGATGTTTCGCGGCACCGATAAATTCAGCACCGAGCAATACAATGCAGTCTTCCGCGAGCTCGGCAGCGACGCCAACGCATATACCTCCGACGACGTCACGGTTTATCACGCGCTCTTCGGCAAGGACGGCATCGAGAAGGTGATCGAGCTCGAGTCGGATCGCTTCATGAATCTCAAGTACAGCGAGTCGGACTTCAAACAGGAGTCGAAGGCGGTGCTGGGCGAATACAACAAGAACTACTCCGATCCGGAGAACAAGCTGTACGAAAAAGTCCGCGAGACCGCATTCACATCGCACACCTACAAACACACCACCATCGGTTTCCTCGACGACATCAAGGACATGCCGAATCAGTACGCCTACAGCCTGGAATTCTTCCGGCGCTACTACACGCCCTCGAATTGCACCGTGATGGTGGTGGGCGACATCGACGCGGATGCGACCTACCAGCTGATTCGGAAATATTACGGGCCGTGGAAGGTGGCCGCGTACGAGCCCAAGATTCCGGCGGAGCCGGAGCAAACGGCGCCGCGCAGCGACCGCATCGCGTGGGAAGGTACCACGCTGCCCCAGATCGGGGTGGCATTCAAAGTACCGGCGTTCGACGTGAAGACGCGCGACAGTGCCGCACTGGACATTCTTTTCGACTTGGTGTTTGGCGAAACTAGCCCGCTCTACCAAGACCTCGTGATTCGCGAACAGAAGGTGGACGAGATGTACGCGTACGGGCCCTTCCGGCGCGACCCGAGCGTCGTCATCATATTCACCAAAGTGAAGGAAGCCGGAGATGTCGACGCGGTCCGCGAGCGCATCTTCAAAGCGGTCGAAGAGGCCGCCGCAAAGCCGGTGGATGCCAAGCGGCTGGACGCCACCAAGTCGAACATCCGCTATTCCTTCGCCATGTCGCTTTCCACCGCGCAGTCGGTGGCGGGCCACTTGACACGATTCATTGGTCTGACCGGCGATCCGTCGATCATCAACGACATGTACCGCCGCTACGATGAAGTGACGCAGGACGACGTCATGCGCGTCGCCAAGACGTATTTGACCCGGGCTCGCAGCACGGAAGTGACCTTGACGGGAGGTGCGCAGTGATTCGCCAGCGTAGTGTTGTCTCCGCCGCGGTGGGCGCGGCATTGTTGCTCGCGTCGGGTGACTCGCGCTCGCAAGGGCAGGGCATCCCGACGGTGCTCCTCCCCATACCGAGCTCACCGCTGGTGACGTTTCGCATTCAATTTCGCGCGGGTGCGGTCGACGATCCCGCCGGCAAGGCCGGGCTGACCGATTTGACGGCGTCGATGATGACCGACGCCGGAACCACCCAGCACACCTACGCACAAATCACCGAGATGCTCTATCCGATCGCGTCGTCGGTGACGGCCTATGTGGACAAGGAAGTCACGACCTTGGTGGGCACGACCCACATCGACAATGTCGACCGTTTCAGCGACCTTTTGGCGGAGATGCTGCTGGAGCCGCGCTTCGATCCCTCCGATTTCGATCGACTAAAGAGCAACCAGCTCAACTACCTCACCAAGACGCTGCGCGGCGCCAGCGACGAAGAACTGGGCAAGCAGACGATGCTCTCGTTCCTGTACGAAGGGCATCCCTACGGCACCCCTAATGAAGGACTGGTGTCGGCGGTGCAGTCGATCACGCTCGACGACGTGAAAAAGCACCGCGCCGCCGTATTCACGCGCAGCAACGTCGTGCTGGGAATGGCGGGCGGCTATTCCGATGCCCTACTCGCGAAAATGAAGGGGGTTCTGGAAAAACTTCCGCAAGGCACCCCGAAAAAGGCGGCGGTATCCGCCGCGGCCTCGCCCATTCAAAACCTGGAAGTGCTCGCGGTCGAGAAAGAGTGCCTGGCAACGGCGATTTCCATCGGCTTTCCCATCGACGTCACGCGCTCCAGCCCCGAGTTTTACCCGCTCATGATCGCGAATTCGTTTCTGGGCGAGCATCGCACCTTCAACGGCCGCCTGATGAATCGCATGCGAGAAGTGCGCGGCCTGAATTACGGGGACTACTCGTACATCGAGCATTTCGTACAAGACGGCGGCTCGACTTTCCCTTTGCCGAACTATGCGCGCAGCCAGCAGTACTTCTCCATCTGGATTCGCCCCGTGCAGCACGTCCACCGCCACTTCGCGCTCCGCCTGGCGCTGTGGGAGCTCGACCGGCTGGTGCGCGAGGGGATGACCAAGGAAGAGTTCGAGACCACGCGCGCCTTCTTGAAGAACTACAAGAATCTGTGGGCGCAGGACCAAAGCCGCCGCCTGGGCTATCAAATGGACTCGCGCTTCTACGGCACCGACGACTTCCTCGCCACCATGCCCGCGAAGCTCGACGCCGTGACGCTGGACCAGGTCAACGCCGCCATCAAGAAACACCTGCGCGCCGACCGCGCGCGCATCGGCATCGTGACCAAGGGCGCAGATGCGTTCTTGCGCGACCTCATGACGAATCAGGCGTCGCCGATGACGTATGAAGCGGAAGGTATTACGGCCGACGTGCTCGCGGAAGACGCCGTGATTGCCGCTTACCGGCTCTCGATCAATCGCGAGAAGTCGAAGATCGTCGACGTCGAGGAGATGTTCAAGTAGCTGCGAAAGCGCGTTCGGGGGATGCCTCGACGGTCGCTACTTGCTAGTCTCGCTACTAGTGAATTGAATGCGGGTTAAAATGTCGTCCGCCGTCTTGTCGTCGAGGAGATAGCGCACGACTGCAGCCGAAAATTCAATGGCCGTGCCCGCACCGCGACTCGTGATGACATTGCCGTCGACGACGACGGCATCCGTGACGTAGTTGCAACGCTTCATCTCTGCGGCGTGATTCGGATGGCTGGTCGCACGGCGGCCTTCGAGCAGGCCGCACGATTCCAGCACGGTCGGCGCAGCACAGATCGCTGCGAGCAACTTGCCATCGCGATGCAGCCGCGTGACCCAGCCGCGGACCGCGTCGCTCTCGCGCAAACGTCGGCTTCCCGGCATCCCGCCCGGCAGCACCATCGCATCGGCGTCTTGGAGTTGATCGATCAGGGCGTCGCAGCGGAGCGCGATGTCGTGCGAGCCCACCACGTCGCTGCCCTCCACGCCGGCCACGACGACGTCGAGCCCGGCACGGCGTAGAATGTCGATAATGGTGACGGCCTCGATCTCTTCGAAGCCGTTTGCGACCGGCACGATCACCCGTTTTGCCATCTCGAGCTCCGTAGTGTGTAACGCTTACGACACCGTTGTACGCTCGCCGTGCATTGACGAGACGGCGTGCGAGTGTTATCGTGCGCATGATCCAGGCGCGGTTTTTCTCCGGAGCCACCCCATGTCCCGGACTCGCGCCGAACTTCCCCACTCGTATTACTCGCAACCGACGGAATCATGCCCATGCCAAATCGATTTGCCTTCGTTCAGCGCGCGGCCGCCGCTGTCGCTATTGGAGTGCTTGCTCTGGTCGCCGCGTGCGAGGACGAGACGGCCCCCGGCCCCGCGCCGGCGGATATCGAAATCGTATCAGGCAACGGCCAGTATTCCAAGCAGGGGACGGCCTTGGAAGAACCGATTCGCGTCGCGATCACACTCAGCGACGGTGAACCGGCCGCGGGCGTTACCGTGAACTTCGCGGTGAAGAGCGGCGGCGGCTCGCTCTCGCGCACCAGTGCCACCACCGACGAAGACGGCGAGACCAGCGTGCGCTGGACGCTGGGCCCTGGCACCGGCACGCAAGAGATCACCATTTCCGTTGCGGGTGACAGCGAGGTGCGCGCGGTGGCACAAGCCACCTCGGCGGCATTCTACTGTCCGGAGGAAGACCCCACCTTCGCGCGGCGCTTCCCGCAGAGCAATTTGTTCGTGCTCACGCGGCGCTCGAGCGTGGTCGCGGGCGGCGGTCCCGACCGCGTGGGGCTGGTGCAGGTAGCCCCCAATACGCTCAATTTGGAGTTCGACGCGGTCTCGTTTGTCGGCTTTGACGAAAACATACTCCAGGCGGTCGCGCGCGATTGCGCCTTCGCCACCAACGGAGAGTTCTACATCGCGTGGACGAGCACGTCGTCGGTGCGCGAGATTCGCAAGGTGCTGCCCAACCGTGACAGCGAGCATTTCGCACGCCTGGAAGGAATCCTGGGCACCGAGATCACCACTATGGAAGGCGCGGTGCTCGGCGGCTGTGACGAGTTCGGCCCGTTCACCGTCGGCTGCCGCGACACGCTCACGCGCTACAGCGACGCCATGTTCGACGGGGCCACCGCGTTCGCCAATCACGACGCGGTGGCGTACGACGCCACCGGAAACTATCTCTACTTCATCGACGAAACCGCGCGCCGTCTGCGCCGTGTGCCGCTCGACGGCTACGCCCAAACGGGACCGACGGAAGAAGCCGCGGTGCTCAGCGCGGACGAAGCGGCGAACGCCAACGGCATGGTCGTGCACAACCAAATTGTCTACATCCTGGTCGATTCCCCCACCACGAAAGAGATCTTGAGCGTGAGCTCGACGGGGACGAAGGCGACGGAGTTCGATTTCTTCACGCGTGGCGCAGGCGATGCCGCGGGTGTGCAGAACGATCTTGCGTTGTGGGTTCAAGGCGCGGTAGTGGCGCTCTACACGGTCGACACGCTGAATGACGTCGTCTTGCTGTTCCAGATCGGGCCCGATCAGTTGTTCGAGCTCGTTCCCGACGACGATACCGATGCGGGTGCGATCTCCAAGGTGGGGACAGACGGCGAGCGGCTGGGCTTGGCCGTGATGCCGTAGCTCAAGAATTACACCACGTGGACGGTGCCGTCGCCCGGCACCACGTCTCCGACGCGATACACGGTGAGCCCCTCGGCACGCTCCGGCACCTTGGCCGCATCCTGCGCGCCCACGACTACCAGCATTCCCACGCCCATGTTGAAGACACGGTACATCTCACCTTCCACCACGTCGCCGGCGCGCGCGATGAGCTCGAAAATGGGAAGCACCGGCCACGTGCCCTTGTCGATACGCGCGCCTGTGCCGTCCGGCAAGATGCGCGGAAGATTTTCCACGATGCCGCCGCCCGTGATGTGGGCCAGCCCCTTGATGGTCACCGTCCGCGCGATCGCCGTCACTGCGTCCAAGTATGAGCGGTGAACGCGCAGCAGCTCTTCGCCCAGGGTCGATCCTAACGCCTCCACGCGCTCGTCCAGCTTGAGCTGCGACTTCTCGATCACGCGCCGCACCAGCGAGTAGCCGTTAGTATGCAAACCGTTCGAGGGCAGCGCAAAGATGGCGTCACCCGCGGCGATGGACGACCCGTCGATGACGCCGTCGCGCTCCACGATGCCCACGATGGTCCCGGCCAAATCGAAATCGCCGTGCTGATAAAGGCCCGGCATCTCGGCCGTCTCTCCGCCGATCAAGGCGCAGCGGTTTTCGTGGCACGCTTTCGCCAGTCCCGTCACGACGCGGGCGATCATCTCCGGTTCGAGCTTGCCGGCGGCGACATAGTCCAAGAAGAACAAGGGCCGCGCCCCCTGTACCAGGATGTCGTTGACGCAGTGATTGACGAGGTCTTGGCCAACGGTGTCGAACACGCCCGCCTCGCGCGCGATCAACAGCTTCGTTCCCACGCCGTCCATGCTGCTCACCAGCACCGGATTGCGCATGCCTTTCGGCACTTCGAACAAACCGCCGAAATGTCCGATCTCGGAGAGCACTTCGGGCCCCCACGTCTCCTTGGCCAGACGCGCAATGGCGCGCGTCGCCTGGTTGGCCTTGTCGATGTCGACGCCTGAGTCTCGGTAGCGCATGTTCACAGTCTTTCTTGCAGTGATTCGTAAATCGCGGTGGTCGGATCGTTCTCGACGATGAGGGTAAAGTCTCCGCGCCGCACCAGCTCGATCACCAGTCCGGCGATCTCCTCGTCGAATTGCTCGCCGCGGTATTTTTCGAACTGTTCCACCACGTGCTCGACGGGCAGTCCCTTGCGATACGGGCGGTCGGAGGTCATCGCGTCGAATGCGTCGCACACCAAGATGATGCGCGCACCCATCGGAATGGCGTCGCCCTTGAGTCCTTCGGGATACCCGCGTCCGTTCGGCTGCTCGTGATGATAGCGCACCAAGACGGCGGCCTCCCGCAAAAACTTGAGGTTCTCCACGATGTCGGCGCCGATGGTGGGGTGCTGCTTGAGAGTCAAGAACTCCTGGTCGCTCAAGCGTTCCTTCTTGAGCAGGATTTCGTGACGAATGGCGATCTTGCCGATGTCGTGGAGGAGCGCGCCGTACTCGAGGATCTCGAGGTCACGCGCCGGCAGTCCCAGTGCCCGGCCCACGCGCAGCGCATAGCGCGACACGCGGTAGGAGTGGCCGTGCGTGTAGGGGTCGCTGGCATCGATGGCGGAGGTGAGTGCCGCCACCGTGTTGATGTGCGCCTCCTTCATTTCGACGTAGAGCTTGAAGGTGTAGCGCGCGAGGAATATCGGCACCAAGAACAACAGCAGCGTCCAGCTGCCGTAGGACTTGTACACCAGCGCGATGATCGCACCCAACGGGATGAACGCGAACACGTGGAGAAACGTCCACATGTAGTTCTGCTTCCAGATGTGGAATGCACTCTTCTTACCGCGCAGCGCAATCACCATGCTGATGGAGATGGTGTTGACCAGGTAATACACGACGGCGCACGCCGCCAGCGGCACCAAGAAGCGCGGCGTGTCGGTGGAGGTCCAACGCTCCGGAAACGCCCAATAGGTGAGACCGGCAGCACCGATCGTCATGATCAAGAGCGGGACATTGAAGGCGTACTTGAACGCTGCGCGCCGCTGCACCACAACTTCCGAGAAGAACGACGCGATCGCCTCCACCAGTACCGCGGCGGAAGGCCCCAAGAGCACGATCGCGGCCAGGTCGAGCGGGCTCGAGGCGTAGATGGAGGCGCCCCCGCGCGGCAGCGTGATCTGCGCCGTGTCGGCGAGAACGATCATGAAGGCGAACAGAAGGACTTCGGGAAAGCGCGGGAGCGGAAAGTCGCGCACCAGGAACGCGAAAAAGAGAAAACCGAGGACGATGAAGCCGAAGTAGTAAAGCCTGAATCCGAGAGAGGAGTCTTCGAATCCACCTTTCAATGTGTCACTTGATCTTGTATTCGACCGCGCTCTTGAATTCCAGCTTCCCGATGAGACGATTGATGGCATCCAGTGTGGCGAAGACGACGGCTTGCGCTTCGTTGCCGTCCACCATCGCCGAGCCGGCGAGAGGTTTGTTGTAGCGCGACGACATCACATCCACGCGCGCCAGAACGACGTCCTTACCCCCCAGCGGCACTTTCAGCACGCCAACTAAACACAGGCGTGTATCCTCGTCAAGAAATTCCGAGATGGCGCGGAGGGTGGCCTGGGCAATGACTGCGTGCGGCAGCACCGACGGGTTGTCGGACTCGCTGGAGCCAAACGCTTCCGCGGCGTCGCGCGACAGCTCGACCTCGGCGCGTAAGCCGGCGCGCGTCGATACGACGTTGACGCTGACGAAGGCGAAGCGCGACGCGTGCTCGAGGATGGGGAATTCTTCCGGTGGCGAATCGGCGGGGGCTTCGGGTTCGGCGTCCAGCACCACCACGCCGATCTTCTTGTAGTCGACGTCGACGTTCATTTCCGCCTTGAGAACGCCCTCGACGTCGCGCGCCACGAGCTTGGGCGACTTACCGCCGCGCGATACGACGTGGACCTCGGTCACGTGGCCTGCCTCGTCGGTGCGAATGCGGCACGACGAAACTCCCTGCACGCTGGCGACCAGCGCCTCCGCGCGGCGCGCTTCTTCTGCTGTAAGTCTATGCGAGGCCATAGGTTGTGATATCGCCCCGGACCC
>JAICFA010000054.1 GCA_025923935.1 Candidatus Krumholzibacteriia bacterium | reverse complement strand
TGGAGAGTGTGGCTTTGTTGGCGTGCAGATATAGATTGATCCACACGTCGGGCGCTTGCGTGTCGACGTTAGGGCGCGAGCCCGTTTCCGCGCGGAATTGATCGACGATCGCGTCCTTCACCTTGAGGGCCGCATACTGCGAATGGCGAATGGCGCTGTTGGAAACGGTGGCGAAGACCGCGAAGGTTCCGTGCGGGGCAATGAAGTCGCGCCAGCGCACGCCTTGCGCGCGCTTGTAGAGATAGTCCGCCGAGTGGCTTTGAAAACGCACGATAGGTGCGAGCACGCGCGTGATGGTGAGCGCGCGATACACGATCGCATAGAGCGACGGCGCCTCGGCGCCGAAGTACAGCCCGCGGTAGCCGGCTTTCACCTCGCGCGCGCCCAGTGCTTCCAGCTCGCGCGTGGCGACTTCTTCGGCTCCGTCGGGAATCTGCGCGAAGTATCGCGGCTCGCTCTGATACAGGTACATTGGCTCGATGGTATTCGCCCCGCGCGCAAAAAGAAAGCGGCGACGATGCCGGTTAGCACCGCCGCCGCCATCTTAGAGAATCACCGCTGCGCTACTTCAACAGCGTCATCTTGCGCACGTCGGAGAATCCGGGTGCCGTCAGGCGGTAGAAATACACGCCCGAGCTAGCCGGATCACCGGCGTCATTGCGACCGTTCCACTGCACGACGTGCGAGCCGGCCGGCATTTCTTCGTCGACCAGGCTGCGCACCACCGAGCCGTTGACGTCGTAGACGCGCAGCTCCACGTGCGAGCGCGCGGCGATTTCGTAACGGATGGTCGTTGTCGGATTGAACGGGTTGGGATAGTTGGGACGCAGCACGAACTCCTTCGGCGTGTTGTTGACCGGCGTGGGAGCACCCGTCACTTCGAAGGCATCCGTCAGCACGCTCGACGCATTGTACGTATTGGTCACGACCACGTCGTAGAAGCCGTTGCCGGCGCCCGCCAAGTTGAAGTTCGCCACGATGCGGTCCTTGCCGTCCCAATACACGCCGGTCGCGGGGATGGTGGTGGCATTGAGCACCAAGTCCACGGTCGAACCGTAGAGCAAGTTCGAGCCCGTGATTACCAGCTGCACCAGCGTATTGCTCACGCCGCTCGTCGGTGCTACCGCACTCAGGCCCGGTGCGGCCGCTCCACCCGTCATGGTAGCGACGATCGGATCGGCGTTGCCGGTCAACAGCTGCACCGATACGTTGGTCGGAATGGTGTTGTAGCCGTTGCTGTTGGGCACCGACGCGCTGTTGAACAGCGTCTTGTTGGTGCTGCCCGGCCATGGGTCGCCTGCATTACCACGGTTCAAGCCGGATTCCAACTGGAAGAGACCATCGGCTTGCTCGAGTGCCAAGCCGCGCGGCATGGTGTTGGTGGTACCACCGCTGTTGCCCGATCCGTGCGTGGTGGCTTCGTCGACGTGCCAGATGGCGAGCCCGCCGCCTCCCCACACGTTGACATCCGAGCCGATGGGCTTGCGGTTCTCGACGAAGAAGTGCTCGTTGGGCACCTCCATGTCGCACACCCAGCCGTCCTCGCGCGTCTCGAAGTTCGCCGAGTACGCTTCACCGCCGCCGTTGACGGTGATGTTGTCGAGGATCAACGGCGAGCACGGCGTCGGGTAGCTGCCATCCTCGTCGGAATACGCGACGTCGGAGGTCATGCGGAAGGTGATGCGGTACGGCTTGGGTCCTCCCGCCAAGTACGGCGTGAGGTCGATGACCGCGTTGCCCGCGGCGATGCCGTCGTACAGGGCGAATTCACTCGTGGTGCCGTTCACGGTAATCTCACCGTGCGCAAAGTCGTAGGTCGGCTCGAGGTTGTACGAATACTGGTAGTTGAGCGTCACCGAGCCGGCTCCGTTGTAATTGAAATCGCGGAACACCGATTCATCCCAACCATTGCCGTAACCGCGCCCGCCCGTCCAGTTGCGCTGTGTCGCTTCCGCGGTGGTCAAGCCGCACTTGAGCGACCACGTGCCCGCGATCGGGCACTCGTTGCTGCGGCGGAAGCGCTCGTGCATGACATCGAGGCGATAGATGTCACGGTTGTTCTCGACGTTGGCAATGTTGTAATTCGCCGCGGGGTAGTCGACCACCGTCACGTCCGACCAGCCCAGCTGGTTCTTCGACCACGCGCTCATGTGCGCGGGGTTGGTGGGCGTGTTCCAGTTGCCGCTGCCCATCAAGCACCAGTGACCCACGCCTTCCGATCCGCCGTTGGTGTCGTACAAGTCGGGCAAGCCGAAGGCATGGCCGAATTCGTGGCAGAACACGCCGATGTCGATGATGGTGGCCCCGCCGCAGTTGAACGCCGGCATGATGACGTAGTCGTTCACGCGGATCAAACCGCCGCCGGTGCGCGCATCATTGGTGGTGTACGGCAAAACGCCCCAGCCCTGCAGAGAGAAACGGTGCGACCAGATGTTGCCGTTGACACCGCACTCGGCTCCCTGCTCGGGGTGAACGAACGCCGCGAAGTCGACGAAGCCGTCGTCGTCGCCGGAGTTGGGCAGGCCGTCGGGACCGTCGTTGTCGTATTGACCGAAGTTCACTGCCGCGTCGTTGGCGGCGATGGTCTGCGTGATCAGCGTTTTCACCTGCGACGAGCCGCATATACCGTTACACGTTCCCGCACCGGTATAGAACGCGTTGGTGTTGGGGAGCGCCGTCCAGCCGTAGACCGTGCCGGTGAGGTTCAAGTCACCGTACGAGATTTCGGAATAAAACTGGGTCATGGTCCGCGGGACGTGCGGTCCCGTGAACAAACGCTGCGTCAAGTTGGAGATCGGATAGGGATCCGCACCCGTGTCCGAGTACTTCACGCAGAACACCGGAGCGAAATAGGTTCCGGAAACCGAAAACTTGGGCCGCTCGGCCTGCGGGATCATGTCGCGCTGGTAGAAGCCGCGCTCGTCGATGTAGCGCTCGCGTGCCTCGCGGGCCGCTTCGGCCTTCTTGATCCAGGCGTGCTTGAATTGGAAGCCGTCTTTGCCGTGCGCCTTGACGCTTTCCAAAACTTCTTGGGGAAGGTCCACACCCGGGGCGGGCGGGACGATCTGGGCGTTCGCGATACTCGCCAAACACACGAATCCAAACGTAATGGCTGCTTTACGCATGTGTTTCTCTCCCAGGGTCGGCAGTGGTGGTAGCTATCGAATCGTGCTCGCAGATTATAACACTCGGTCTACCGTTTCGCCTTGTGTTTCCCCTGCTCCACGTAGGGCTTGAACCGCTCGACGAGAAAGTGGGTCCACACCTTGGCCACGACGTCGGGCCAGCCCGGCTCGACGTGCCCCGCGGCCTGCACCTGGAGGTTGAGCTGGGTGGAATCGGATCCGATGGGCTCGAAGTTGTAGGTGCACACCATCTCGATCGCGTTCCCCGCGAGCCCCAGCGGCCCCTTGAAGCGGAGTACCTTGGGACGGTCGACGTAGGTCACGACGGCGTGCTGAACACCGTTGCCTTTTTCGTCAAAAATCTCACAAAAACACCCGCCCACCTTGGGCTCCAGGTAAAACTTCTTGGGATGGTCGGTGAAGGAGTGGTCCCACCACCCGCCGATGTCGCCGGTGATGGCGCCGAAGATTTCATCCGGCGTACCGGGCAGCCGGAGGGTTTGCTTGATCTCGAACGCATCGGTGGGAAGCTTCTTCACCTGGGCGTACGAGGCGCTCGACGCCAATGAAAAGGCAATAACGAGGAAGAGGACTCTCACGATGCGGACTCCTTCTAGTACTTGGCCAGTATCGGGAGTACTTCGGTCTGCAATCCGCCGGTGACGTGCACCTCGCCGTCGCCGTCGATGTAGACGTTCACCTCGGAGCGAACACCGAACTCGGGCAAGTAGATCCCCGGCTCGATGGAAAAACAGGTGCGCTGGAGCACGCGGCGCTCGTCGTGCGTCTCGAGGTTGTCCATGTTGGCGCCGTTGCCGTGCGTCTCCTGCCCGATGCTGTGCCCGGTGCGATGAACGAAGGCGTCGCCGTAGCCGGCTTTCTTGATGACCTCGCGCGCGGCGTCGTCCACTTCCCAGCCGCGCAAGTCACGTTTCTCGGCGAAGGCTTCCTTCACGCGCTCGATCGCGGCGTCGCGCGCGGCGGCGACAATGTCGAAGATCTCCTTATATCTTTCGGGAACGTGCTTGCCTACGAACCCGACGCGCGTCAAATCGCTGTACACCGCGCGCGGCTTGTCCATCTTGGCCCACAAATCGACCAGGACGAAGTCGCCTTCTTTGATCTCGGAGTCCTTCAGGGGCACCGGCTCGTAGTGCGGGTCGCCGCTGTGCGGTCCCACCCCCACGATGGGCGGATGGTAGGTCGTCATCTTCTGGCGCGCGAAGTGATCCATGATAGCCTTCTGCACGTCGACTTCGCGCAGGGTCTTCTTGGCACGCACCCGCTCGGCGATCAAGCCCCACGCGATGTCATAACCCGCTTGCGTGTGCTGGTCCGCCTCGAGGTGCATCTGCCACTGCGCGTCGTCCCACGTCGCCTCGAACACCGTGATCAAATCGCCCGATGACACCACCTCCACACCCGTCGCCTTGACCATCTCGATCGTCCCCGCGTCGACGTGCGACACGTACGGAATCGCGTTCTTGGGCGAATACTCCATGGCGACGCGCTTGAACGGCGACACCAACTCCTTGATTCCGTTTTGCAACTCCTGCCAGCGCAGATACACCACTTTTTCGCCGGGCAGCGTGTCGAGCACGAAGGTCTCGATGCGGTGCAAGAGCTTGCGCGGTACCCCCTGCGCGGGAATCAGATAGAAGAAGCGGCGCGAGTTGATGGCTTTCTCGTCCAGGCCGAGCACCCGGCGCGCCAGCGGATTACTGCCGCGAAAGTCGTACAACAGCCACGCGTCAAGCTTTAGGTCGCGCAGCGACGATTGGATGGCATTCAAGTCGAACATGGGATTCTCCTGCGGTTGAATCGAACCATGCTAGCGCACTTTTCCCGGTCACGCCACCGTCGCCCAACCCGCGCGAATAATGAGCAGCGAAGTGATCGCGACGATGATCCACAACAACATTCCCTGCACCAACGGGCGCGCACCGACTTCCTTGAGGCTCGCGCGCGACATTCCAGTGCCGATTAGAAACAGGGTGATGGTGAGACCCATCTTGCCGGCGTTCGCCAGCGACGGGTAGAGCGGTGCGAAGTCCGATACGTACGTCCGCAACACGGCCGCCACGAGAAAAAACACCACGAACCAGGGCCACGGGATGTTCCTTCGCCACCACCGCGGTTCTTCGCGCTTGGCTCGCCACGCGCGCACGCTCGCGGTGGCGAGGGTAACCGGAACGATCCACAGCGCGCGCACCAGCTTGACCGTGGTCGCGACGGTCAACGCGAGAGCACCGAACTTGGCACCAGCGCCAACGACCGAGCTGGTGTCATGGATGGCGAGAGCGGCCCACAATCCGAACTCGGATTCGGTCAAGCCGAGTGCGTGTCCGATCGGTGGAAATAAGAGGAGGCCGAGTGCGTTGAGCAGGAACACAGTGCCGATCGACACCGACATCTCGTCGTCGCTTGCGCCGATCACCGGGCCGGTGGCGGCGATGGCGCTGCCGCCGCAAATCGCCGTGCCCACCGAAATGAGGTAGGCGGTCCGGCCCGGCACCGACAGCATGCGCCCCAATATCGCGCCCACGCCGAGTGCGAAGAGGATTCCGAGCAGCGTGTAAACGAACCCGGCTGCACCGGCGCGCAGCACGTCGTGGAGGTTCATCGCGAACCCGAGCGCCACGATCGAAATCTGGAGCAGAATTCGGGCGCAGCGACGCGACGCGTCGGCGAAGGGGTGAGGGACGATCGCGAGACCGAAGACGACTCCGAGCAGAAGGGCGATCGGCGGCGACATCCATCGCAACGGAATTGCGACGAGAATCAGAAGGACGAAGAAGAGAACGCGCCGCAGCACGCGGCGAACCATATCACGATTCGAAATTTGGGTCGCTAGCGCGGAGTGTCGTCCTCGGGAACGACGGTAAGGTCGTGGCGGTGGCCGCCGTGGCGCAGCACAGTGACCTCGATGGGCTCGCCCGGCGTCCACTTGGAAAGAATGCGTTGCAGCTCGTCGATGGTCGCGACCGGGCGGCCCCCCAGACCGACGATGATGTCGTGCGGCCGCAAGCCACCCTGGTGGGCGGGGCTGTTCGGCACCACCGTGCCGACGAAGATGGCGGTTGGGCGAGAGAGGTCGAAGCCGCGCTGGATGCGGCGAGTGATGGGCCGCGTCTCGCCCACGAACCCCATGACCGCCCGGCGCACCCGCCCGCGCGTCACAAGCTCGCCCACCACCCACGTCATGGTCGCGGACGGAATCGCGAAGCACAGCCCCTGCGCGAAGCGGATCATGGCCGTATTGACGCCGATGACGCGTCCGCGGCTGTCGACCAAGGGACCCCCCGAGTTGCCGGGGTTCAGGGCGACGTCTGTCTGAATCACGTTTTCGATCAGCCGGCCGGATTGGCTGCGCATGTTGCGGCCGAGTGCCGAAACCACGCCGGCCGAAACCGTGCTCTGGAAGCCCAGCGGGTTGCCGATGGCGATCGCCATCTGCCCCACGCGCAGGGCTTCGGAATCGCCGATGGTGACCGGTGCCAGGCCACCGCTCGGCACCCGCAGGAGGGCCAAGTCGGTGGCCGGGTCAGTGCCGACCACGCGGGCATCCAGCTCGCGCCCGTCGGTAAAAACGACGGACACGCTCTTGGCGGTATGGACCACGTGGTCGTTAGTCACCACAAAGCCGTCGGGGGCGACGATGAAGCCCGAACCGGCGCCTTCGCCGGTGTCACCGCGCTGGTTCTCGGCGATGACCCGGATGCTCACCACCGCAGGAGCCACCGCACCCACCACGTCGACCACTGCCCGGGAATAGGCGTCCAGGACCTCCTGCTCGTCGGTGTCCGGAACAACCTCCGGGCTCGACGCCACCGGGTCGGCGCCTTCGGCGGACAGTGGCTGCAAGCGCGCGCGTTTCATCGTCAACCTCCTCGGCGGCAATATGGGAGGCGGGCGCCCCGCGAAGCAAGCGGGCGGAATTCCTGGGAATTTTGACGCGGAGATAGTCCTTCCCGGGTAGAACGTGGTATTATTTTTGGCGTTCCGGGAAGCGGGCTTTTAAGGGCAAGTTCGCATACCGGCGCCGCCTTTTGGGCGTGTCTTCCCCGGCCCCTGGAGTCCTCTTTAATGTCGGTCAAGATTCTCGTCGTCGACGACGAGCCGGATCTCGAACAGCTGATCCGCCAAAAATTCCGTCGCAACATACGAGACAACGAGTTCGAGTTCCTATTTGCGCGCAGCGGTGCCGACGCGGTGGCGAAGCTCGAGGTCGAGCGCGACGTGGAGCTCGTCCTGACCGACATCAACATGCCGGAAATGGACGGGTTAACACTGCTCGGCAAGATCGACGAGCTCAACGCCAAGGCCCTCAAGTCGGTGGTGGTGTCGGCGTACGGCGACATGGAAAACATCCGTGTGGCCATGAACCGTGGGGCGTTCGACTTCGTCACCAAGCCCATCAACCTCGACGACCTCGAGAAGACCATTTATAAGGCGCTGCGCGAATCGTCGATCATCAAGGAAGCGCTGCACACGCGCGACCAGCTCGTCGCCATCCAGCAAGAGCTCAACGTCGCCACCGAGATTCAAATGTCGATGCTGCCGCGCGCGTTTCCCAGCGCGGAAGAGCGCCGCGGCGTCGACATCTTCGCCACCATGAAGCCCGCCAAGGAAGTGGGCGGCGACCTGTACGACTTTTTCGCCGTGGGCGAGCACCGCATCGGCTTCGTCATCGGCGACGTGTCCGGCAAGGGGGTGCCCGCGGCCCTACTCATGGGCATCAGCCGCACCCTCATGCGCGGCTCGGGGCGCCAGGGCCTGGCCGCGCACGACTGCGTCACCGCGGTCAACCGGGTGATCTCGGAAGAGATCCTGCCCAGCATGTTCGTGACGGTGTTCTACGGCATCTTCGACGCCCGGACGGGCGAGCTCGAATACTGCAGCGGCGGCCATAACCCGCCCTATCTGGTGCGCGAAAACGGGACGGTCGAGGCCTTGAGCGAGGCCGGCGGGGTGCCCGTGGGGGTTGTGAGCGACTTCAAGTATTCCAGCGCTCGCGTCCAACTTCGTGCCAACGACACTGTAGTTCTGTATACGGACGGCGTCACCGAGGCGACGGACGTCAATGAAGAGGAGTTTGGGGAGAAACGGCTGGAGGACCTCCTGGCGCGACTGAAGACACGGCCGGCGCAGGCCATCGTCGAAGAGACGATGGCGGCCGTGAACGAATTCGCGAAGGGAGTTCCCCAAAGGGACGACATCACGTGTCTGGCTCTCCGCTTCGTGGGTAACGGAGCGAACCCGACCGAGTAGCGAACACCCCGGAGGTGGGGTCTTATGAAATCTTTGCAGCAGACAGTAGCTTGGTTGGGAGTGATCGTCATGATCGCTCTCGTAGCGCCGGGATGCTCCACGGATCAGAACGATCTCGTGGCCCCGGCGAGTGAGAATGTCGGGCCGGCGCTCGGTTTTATCGCCGATCAGTCGGTCATCAACAATTACAACGTGCACTTCGATGGACGCGTGGTCGCCGGTGGCAACACCACGTTCACGTACACCGTCAGTGGCACCGGTGTGGGCTCGTCGATGTCGCACTTCACGGTCGAGCTGCCCGGTTGCGCGGGTGCGCCGGCGTCGTTTAGCCCGACCAGCGGTGCCAACATCAACACCAACCAGACGTCCGGCATCTATGGGCTCGAATGGCACACAAACCTTTCGAATAATGAGTCACGCACCTATGCGGTGACGTTTGCCGGTAACGTCGCTCTCGGCATCGTGCGCGCCGAGGTCAAGACGGAGGGTGGAAGCTGGGCCACGGGCTACGTATTCGGCCCGTGCGCGGGCTCGCACGTCGCGGGGTCGGTGTTCGTCGACGCCGACAACAATGGCGTCCGGGGTGTGGCCGAGGGCGGAATTTCCAATGTTACCGTCGCCATCTCGGACGGCACAACATCGCAGACGGCCACGACCGACGCATCCGGCAACTACGACTTCCTGGTGGGCCCGGGGACCTATACCGTCTCCGTCGCGGCCTTCACTCCGGCGAATGACTTCAACGAGGACTTGTTTGCGTCCTTCGCATACGATGTAACCTCGCGCTCGGTAACGGTCGGGGCGAACGAAGTGGTAGGCGCGAGCTTCGGCTTCGAGCCCAAGTCGGATAAGATCGAAGCTGACCTGGAGGCCGGAATCCTGGTCTCGACCGGTAAGCCGACCCGTTACTGGAAGAGTGCGCTGCAGAGCGCTTTACGCGGCAGCAAGAACGCGCCGTACACGGCCGCACAGATGACCGCGTTCCTGCAGCAGATCGAGACGATCGGCAATCCCGACCCGTTCCAATTCGGCGCGGGTACTGAGATCGCCGAGGCGCTCGCAATTTTGAATGACAACCACAAGGACCTTGAGACCAGACTGCGCAAGGAGCTCCTCACATCCGAGCTGAACTTCGTGGCTGGAAACAGCATCGTCGGCGAGACCGACCTGCACTTGGTCATCCTCCTGTGGGCCGAAGAGGTCCTCGGAGCGTCCACGCCGCCGGCGGGCGTCATCGTCCCGATGGCGATCCGGGACATCTCGGATGGAACCAACGCAACCGGTCTGCTGGGCACGTTGAACGGAAGCACCGGCGGTGGTGGCACCGACGAGTAGTGCCGGTTTCAAATTCGATCACGCGAGCTGGACTCGCTCTGATTGTCGTCTCCCTGGCTCTCCTGCCCGGCGCCGTCGCCGGGCAGGAGCTGCCGTTTGCGCACTACACTCCCGCTAGCGACCTCAATCCCCTTCCCTCCGCTGAAGTCGTTCGCGTCTACCAAGACAGCGAAGGCTACCTGTGGTTCGTCATCTTTTCCTCGGGCATCGTTCGCTACGACGGCCACTCCTACGAGATCTACCAAACCTCCGACGGCCTGCGTGACCTCGCCGTCTGGGAGATTGCCGAAGACAGCACGGGACGCCTGTGGGTGGGCTCGAACGCCGGGCTAGTGGCGTCGGAGCGCCCGTTGAAGAGCTACGCGCCGGGCGAACGCATCCGCTTCATGGCGACCGTCGGCGACCTGGTGTTCGTCGAAACACTGGTGAATCGCAACCGGCTGGTGGCCGACGCGCAGGGGCGCGTGTGGGCGGGCACGTCGTCGGCCGGCATCATTCGCTACCGGGTAACGGGCGACGCGGATTCGCTGCACGCCCAGTGCGACACGCTCGGAACCGACGTCAACCACGAAGGCAAGAACGCCACGGTACGGTCGATCGTGGCGCGCCGCGACGGCTCGGTGTGGGCCGCCATCGGTGCCGGCACCATCCTGGTGTTTTCGCCCGGCAACGATCACCCGGCCGTGATCTCCCAGGCCTCGGGGCTCCCCGCCCAGAGCATTACCCTGCTGTACGAGTCGCCCGCGGGCGAGCTGTGGGGCGGCTGTCGTAGCGGCTTGGTCTTTCGTCTCGATGAAAGCGACGGCGGACGCCAAGCGGTCGTGGTGACCGAGGCGCTTACGTCCCCCATCGGCGGCATGCTGGCGGCAGCCGACAGCTCGTTGTGGGTGGCGAGCGAAGGCTCGGGTGTGTTGAAGCTCGACCTGCGCGACGTGTCGCGCGCCCGACAGATCACGCGCGCCCAGGGGCTCTTGAGCGACAACGTGTACTTCGTGCGGCGCGATCTGGAAGGCAACTTGTGGTTCGCGCAGTCCGGCGGGGTGTCCAAGCTGCGCGCCAACTACGACGCGTTCGTGAACTACACCGCCGCGTCGAGCGCGGAGGTTCCGTCGGCGCTGCCGTCGCCGGCCATCAATGTCGTGCTGCCACCCACCCGCGCGCACCCGGACATCACCTGGCTCGGCACCACCGAAGGCGGTGTGGTCGCTATTCGCTCCGACCAAACCGTCGCCTCGGTCGGAGAGGCGCAGGGACTTGCCAGCAATTGGGTCAACGGCCTGGTAGTCGACGACGGCGGCCGGCTGTGGGCCGGCACCGCATCCGGTATCAACTGCCTCTCCTTCGACAGCCAGAGTCCGCCGCCGGCTGCCAACCGCCGCACGCACGTGTCGGTCTTCGGCAAGAGCGGAACACTGGCGAGTTATCGCAACACGTCGGTGTACTCGTGCACGCGGCTGGGTCTCCCGGGGCGCGGCTGGACGGTCGAGAGCGTGTGGTTCGCGGGGATTCAGTACCTCTATTGTTTCGTCGACAATCGCTGGTTCGTGTTTCGCGAACGCTCCGGCTTGCCGGTGACGTCGTTCCACACCGTGGCGATCGACGACGACTTCCACATCTGGGTGGGCACGCGCGACCGCGGGCTTTACCGCAGCGTCGCACCGGTGTCGCTGGAGTCGCTCGATTCTACGCGCGTCGAGCCGGTCCCGATGGATGCGGGCGACGGCAACGGTACGTTCGGGTCCGAGGTCATCGACCCCATCTTCGAGCCGGTCTGGTCGCGACAGCAGGGCGCACCCACCAACCAGATCGAAACCGCCATCTGGCACAACGGTGCCTTGTGGGTGGGGACCCCGGTGGGTCTGTTCGTCTTTCAAGGGCGCCCTCCGCAGGTCGTCAAACACTTCACGCGCGCGGACGGGTTGGACGCACTCAACGCGACCTCGATGCAGTTCTCGCCTTCCGGCTTCTTGTGGCTCGGCACCAACGCCGGGCTCGCGGCGATCGACCCGTGGAAGCGCACGGTGCACCGCGCAGTGACGCGGCAAGACGGCATGGTGGGCAACGAAGTGTGGTTTTACGGCTCGGTGGCGGTGGGCAGCGACGGGACGGTGTACTTCGGGACCGCGCAAGGCTTGTCGCTGTACTCGCCCGATCGCGACCGGCCCAATCCCACGCCGCCGCCGCTGCGGCTGCGCGGGTTGCGCTTCCAGCAGAACAATCGCGGTCAAAACGAATTCGCGGTGGAGTACGCGGCCCTGTCGTACGCCAAGGAGTCGCGCGTGCGCTACCGCACCCGGCTGGCCGGCTACGACCGCGATTGGTCGCCGGAGACCGCGGAAGTCAAGACGCGCTACACCAACCTCCCTGCTTTCGCGGTGGCGCGCACATACACCTTCGAGGTGACCGCCCACAACGGCGACGGCGTGTGGGCCAAAACACCGCTGCAGCATTCGTTCTCGGTCTTGCCGCCGCTCTGGTTCCGTTGGTGGGCGCTGGCGGGACAGCTCGTACTAGTGGGCGGCACGCTCTACGGTGTCCATCGCGCGCGCACCCACAACCTGCAACGGCGCGCCGTGCTGCTGGAACACATGGTCGACATACGCACCCAGGAAGTGCGCGCCCAGGCCAAGACCCTGCAGGAGCAAAACGTCGAGCTCGAAGAAAAGAACGCCGAGATCGTGCGCACCCAGCAGCAGCTCATCGTGCAGGAAAAGTTGGCTTCCTTGGGCTCGCTCACCGCCGGCATTGCCCACGAGATCAAAAACCCGCTCAACTTCGTCAACAATTTCGCCCAGCTGTCGGGCGAGCTCGTGGAAGACCTGCGCAGCGACATCGGCAAACACAAGGAGAAGCTCGACGAAAAGACGCAGCGCGACATCGATGACCTGCTCAACGACCTGGAGGCGAACATGACGCGCATCAACGAGCACGGCAAGCGCGCCAACGGCATCGTGGAAGGCATGCTGCTGCACTCGCGCGGGCAGAAGGGCGAGTTCCAAAAGGTGAAACTCAACTCGCTCCTCGACGAGTTCGCGACCATCGCGCACGTGGGCTTGCGCGGCAACGACCCGGACGCCAAGGTCGTCTTGCAAAAGGACTACGACGAAACCGTGGGCGAGATCGACGCCATCCCCCAGGACTTGAGCCGCGTGTTTATTAATGTGGTCAACAACGCGTGCTACGCGGTGACCGAGAAGCAGAAGAAAACCAACACCGGCTACGCGCCGGTGGTCAAGCTGTCGACGCGCAACTTGGGCGAAAAGGTCGAAGTGCGCATTCGCGACAACGGCAACGGTATTCCCGCCGCCATCCGCGAGAAAATCTTCGCCCCCTTCTTCACCACCAAGCCAACCGGATCCGGCACCGGCTTAGGGTTATCCATCAGCTACGACATCGTCGTGCAGGAACACCACGGCGAGTTCACGGTCGACTCGGCCGAGGGCGAATTCACCGAATTCACCGTGACACTTCCGCGCCGTTCGGGATAGGTTGTGGCCGTGAGATTGTGCCTGGCATGTCGTATGCCTCGGCCGTGGCATGAGAACGGGATCGACGGGATGGGTTCCTCCCCACTGTCCTAATCCGAATTGTCGCTACTTCAACGCGTTGTCACCCGATTGGCCGTTCGTGCGCAAGGGTTTCTACGTTCGCCAGAGTCGCCCCTACCGTATCCAGCGGTTTACATGCTGTGCGTGCAAGCGTCACTTCAGTACACAGACCTTCTCGACGTCATACTGGCAGAAGCGCCCTGAGCTCAGCGCTCGTATGGTGCTCATGGTCGTCGGCTGCATGGGCAACCGACAGATCGC
>JAICFA010000053.1 GCA_025923935.1 Candidatus Krumholzibacteriia bacterium | reverse complement strand
CTTACCTCGAAGCCAACCCGGCCGCGCGCGACGACATTCTGAACCTTCGCACCGCCGTGCGGCGCGCCGACGCGGCGTCGCTCAAGAAGGATCGCGCCGCGCTGGCCAAGTATCCGGTGTTGTCGGTATTGCACCCGGGTTTGGACGACCGGCTCAAGCGGACCTCCGTCGATCCCAAAGCGTTCTACGCCGTACCGTACTCGGTGGCGTTCGCCGATGAGCTGGTGCGCGCCTCAGCGCTGCTCGCTCGCGCCGCCGCGACCATCGCCCCCGAGGATGAAGACTTTGCCGCGTACTTGCGCAGCCGCTCGCGCGACCTGTTGAGCGACGACTACGACGGCGGCGACGCGGCCTGGGTGTCGGGGCGCTTCAAGACCCTGAACGCGCAAATCGGCTCGTACGAGACCTACGACGACGAGCTGTACGGGGTGAAGACGTACTTCGGTCTGAACGTGCTGGTGCGCGACAATGAACGCAGTGACGCACTCCGCGCCGCCACCGCCCAGCTGCAGCGCTTGGAGGATTCGCTGCCCTACGACGAGGGCAAAACCCACAAACGCGTGCGCACCGACATCCCGGTGGGCGTGTACGACATCGTGGCCGACTTCGGGCAGTCGCGCGGCGCCAACACCGCTACCATTCTCCCTAACGAGCCGAGTGCCGCGCGCAAGTACGGTCGTACCATTCTGCTGCGCCGCAACATCATGATGGACGAAGGCCTCTTCGAGGCCAGTCAAGTCGCGTACGTGGCGGCCATGGCGCCCGAGTTTGCAGAGCATCTGACGCCGGAAAGCAATACACAGCGCACGTTGTGGCACGAGATCGGCCATTATCTCGGCGTCGACCGCACCGCCGACAATCGCGAGCTCGACGTCGCACTGGGACACGCCGCCGGCAGCCTGGAAGAAATGAAGGCCGACTTGGTGGCCCTTTTTCTCGCGCCCGAGCTGGAGCGCATGGGCTACTACACCAAGGAGCAACGCCGCTCGGTGTACGCGAGCGGTATTCGTCGCGTGCTGCAAAAGAGCAAACCGGAGCGCGCGCAGGTCTACCAAACCATGCAGCTCATGCAGTGGAACTATTTCATGAAGCGGGGTGCGCTGTCGTTCGACGCGTCCACCGGTAAGCTTTCGGCGCACTACGACAAGTTTCCCGCCGCCGTGGAAGCGATGCTGCGCGAAACGCTGGCGGTGCAGCGCGCCGGAGACGCTGCCGCGGCTGAGGCCTTCATCGACGAATGGACCACGTGGCGCGACGACGTGCACGAGCGCGTCGCCGCCGCCATGCGGGGGAGCGAACGCTATCGCTACCAATACGTGACCTACGAAGCGCTCCCGTTCCCGCCACGATGAGCGACGGCCCCACTACCCAAGCTGCCGCCACGCGCCGCGCCGAGCTCCAGGTTGTCTTAGGCAGCATCATCATTTCGTTTTCGGCGGTGTTCGTGAAGTTGGTGGACACCGGTCCCACCACCTCCGCGGTCTATCGCAACGTATTCGGCGCGGCGGCGCTCTTGCCGCTTGTCATCCTGCGCCGTGAGGCGTTGTGGAAGGGCGCGCGCCAGTTTCGCTGGGTGCTCTTGGCGGGACTGTGCTTTGCCGCCGATCTGTACTTCTGGCATCGCTCCATCTTGTACGTTGGTCCCGGCCTCGCGACCATCTTGGGGAACTTTCAAGTTTTTTTCGTCGCTGCTGCGGGCTTCCTCGTGTTCCACGAGCGCGCCACGCTTCGCTTCGTGCTCTCGGTGCCGCTGGCATTGGTTGGATTGTTTCTGCTGGTCGGGGTGAATTGGTCGGACTTCGACGCCGGATACAAGCGGGGAGTTCTCTTCGGTATCTTGACCGCGCTCAGCTACGGCGCGTACCTCTTGTGCTTGCGGGCCGCGCGCCGCGAAAGGAATCGCTTGTCCGCGGTTAGCAACCTGGCCTTGTCGACCATGGTCACGGCCGCCATTCTGGCCGGCGTCGCGTGGGTGCGACACGAGCCGCTGCACGTGCCCAACGCCCGCTCGTGGGCGATCCTGGTCGCCTACGGCGTGCTCTGCCAGGCGCTGGGCTGGATCATTATCTCGCGCACGCTCCACGTCGTGGACGCGTCGCGCGTGGGACTGATTCTCATGCTGCAGCCCGCGCTCACCTATCTATGGGATGTGGTGGTGTTCCGCCGGCCATTGACGGGGGCGGAAGTCGGCGGTGCCTTGCTCGCTATCGCCGCCATCTATTTGGGCAGCGCGCGTCCGGAAGCGCCCTCATCGACATGAACTGGCGGCTCGTTCTCATGCTGTCGCTGTTTGGCCCCGCGCTGGGCGGACTCACCGTCCTGGGCGTCATTCCGCGCGGCGCGGAACGTTTCATATGGGCGGCAGTCGTGGCGTTGTGCGCGTTCCTCGCCGCCAAGCAAGAGCCGGAGCGCGCGCTGCAGCACGGCGCATTGATCGGCTTCATCAATGGCGCGAGCTCCACGTTGGTGCAGGCCCTCTTCGTCGACACGCTCACCGCCAACAATCCGTGGATGGTCGAAGCCATGGCGAAACAACCGCCCGGCTTCGACTTCGAATTCTTCGTCTTCATGCTGGTCCCCTTCATTGGAGTGGCGGGCGGCGGCATGACAGGCTTGCTCGCGATGTGGATCGCGCGTGCGCGTGCGCGCCGAGACGGCGCTCCCCGGCCCTCGAGCGGCCCGGGTAACGCTTGACAATGCGCCGCGCTTGGGAAACGCTGGGGGCCAAATGACCGATTTCCGCACGGCAACGACCAAGCCCAAAGCCGCTCCGCGCCACCCGACCACGCTGGCCGGGCGCGAGCGACGCACCAAGATCGTGTGCACGCTCGGTCCCGCCAGCGACACCCCGTCGATGATCGAGTCGCTCATTCACGCCGGCATGAACGTGGTGCGCATCAATGCGTCGCACGGAACTCCCGAGGCGCACGCGCGCGTCATCGCCAACGTGCGCGCGGTGGCGAAGAAGCTGGACGCTTACGTGCCGGTGGTGCTCGACCTGACCGGACCGAAGATGCGCATCGGACGCATCGCGGCCGGTTCGGCCACACTGCGCGCCGGCGACGGCTTCGTCATCACCAGCCGCGACGTGCCCGGCGACTGGCGCGAAGTCTCCATCAACTATGCGGCGCTCATCTCCGACGTGTCGCCGGGCGATCGCATCCTCATGGGCGACGGCGAGATCGAGCTGCGTGTGCGTTCCAAAACGGCGACCGACGTCGAGTGTGAAGTGGTGGTGGGCGGCGAGCTGAAAGCGAACAAGGGTGTCAACGCGCCCGGGGTGAAACTGCGCGAGACCGTTCCCACGGAAAAGGATCTTCTCAATGTCGACTTCGGCATTCAGCACGGTGTGGACTATTTCGCGCTGTCGTTCGTGCGCTCGGTGGAGGAAGTGAGCCGGTTGCGCCACGCGCTGGGGAAGAAGGGCGCCGACGTTCCCATTATCGCCAAGATCGAGAAGCGCGAGGCGCTCGACAACCTCGAGTCGATTATGGAGGCATCCGACGCGGTGATGATCGCGCGCGGCGACCTCGGCCTCGAGATGCCGATTCAACAGGTGCCGCTGATCCAGAAGGACGTCATTCGCAAAGCGCTGTTGGCCAGCAAGCCCGTCATCACGGCGACGCAAATGCTGGAGTCGATGATCAACAACCCGCGCCCGACGCGCGCCGAAGCGGCCGACATCGCCAATGCGGTGTTCGACGGCACCGACGCGGTCATGCTGTCGGGCGAGACCGCTTCCGGCAAGTATCCCATCGAAGCAGTCCGCACCATGGCGGAAGTGGCGGAAGCAAGCGAGGCGCAGATCGACTATGCGGCGCGCTTCGCGCAAATGGCGGCTGACACGACCAAGAGTATTCCCGAGGCGGTGGCCCACGCCGCTTGCTTCACCGCACTCGAGATCGGGGCCCGCGTCATTCTGTGCTGCACGCGCTCGGGGCAGAGCGCGCTGTACGTGTCCAATAACCGCGCGCCCACCAAAATTGCCGTGATCAGTCCGCACGAGCCCACGCTCAAGCGCACCATGCTGTTCTGGAATACGACCTCGGTGAAAATTGCCCCCACGCACGACACCGATACCATGCTGCAAGCGGCCAAAGACGCCGTGGTCGCGGCGGGGGTGGCACAGCGAGGCGACCGCGTCGTCGTGGTCGCCGGCGTGCCCGTCGACGTCCCCGGCACCACCAACATGATCAAAGCCGACGTGCTGTGAACGCGCTCAAGGATCGCTACCCGTATTACGTCGCCAACGAGCCGGTCTACGCCAACGCCGATCTGGCGGTTACCGACAAGTTTACCGGCAAGACCACGACCCGCGTCGCACTGGCGGATGACGCCGCGGTCGACACCGCCGTGGCACGCGCAGTGGCCGCGACCGATGCCATGCGCGACCTCGCCGCGTACCAGCGCCAAGAGGTTCTGTCGCACTGCGTGCGCCGCTTCAGCGAGCGCCAGGAAGAATTGGCGTACGCGCTGTGCGTGGAAGCGGGCAAACCGATTCGGGACGCGCGCGGCGAAGTCACCCGCTTGATCGACACCTTCCGCGTCGCCGCGGAAGAGTCGGTGCGCATGATCGGCGAAACCCTGCCGCTGGACATCTCGCCGCGCGCGCGCGGCTACCGAGGAATGTGGAAGCGCGTGCCGGTCGGCGTGTGCTCCTTTATTACCCCGTTCAACTTTCCGCTCAACTTGGTCGCGCACAAGGTCGCACCCGCGCTGGCGGCGGGGTGTCCCTTCGTGCTGAAACCCGCCAGCGCCACCCCGGTGGGTGCCTTGATCATCGGCGAAGTATTGTCGGAAACGCGGCTGCCGCGCGGTGCCTTCTCTATTCTGCCGGTTCGCGGCGAAAAAGCGGCGCGCTTCGCGGAAGATCCGCGCATTCGTTTGTTGAGCTTCACCGGCTCTCCGGCGGTGGGTTGGGACTTGAAGGCGCGCGCCGGAAAGAAGAAAGTGGTGCTCGAGCTCGGCGGCAACGCCGCGGTCATCGTCGACGAAAACGCCGACGTGCGCGACGCCGTCGAGCGAATCGTGAGCGGTGCTTTTTACCAGTCGGGGCAAAGCTGCATCAGCGTGCAGCGCATCATCGTGCACGAGCGCATCTACGAGGATTTCAAGTCCCAGCTGGTGAAAGCTGCCGCGGCGTTGCGCGCGGGCGACCCAAAGCAAGAAGAGACATTCATCGGGCCCATGATCTCGGAAGCGGAAGCGCAGCGGTTGCACGAGTGGATTCAGCAGGCCGTCGCGCGCGGGGCGCGCGTGCTCGTCGGCGGACAACGGACCGGTGCGATGCTGTCGGCCACCCTGCTGGAAAACGTGCCCAAGGACGCTCCGGTGTGCGCCCAGGAAGCGTTCGGGCCGGTGGCGGTGTTGTCGACGTTCGACGATTTCGACGCCGCCCTCGACGAGGTCAACGACAGCGTCTACGGTCTGCAGGCCGGCGTATTCACGCGCGACATCTATCGCGCCCAGCGAGCATGGGACCGGCTGGAAGTGGGTGCGGTCATCGTGGGCGACGTCCCGTCGTGGCGCGTCGACCACATGCCCTACGGGGGCGTCAAGGAAAGCGGGCAGGGCCGCGAAGGGGTTCGCTTCGCCATGGAAGAAATGACGGAGGTCCGTCTGTTCGTCCTGCGCACGATCCCGACGCGCTCGGATCCGGGCGAGTAAACCGCGTGGCCAACACAATAAGGAGATGCGACGGATGAAAGCGTTCCGCTTGGTGGTTTGCGCATTGCTCATCGTGGCGACCGGATTCGCGTGCTCGTCCAAGAAGGGTCCCAGCAAGGCCGACGCTGCATTCGAGACGCTGGCCAAGGCGTACATCGACAAGTTGCTGGAGATGAATCCGGAGGGTGCGACCTTGCTCGGCGACCATCGCTTCGACGACCGCTTGGGCGATCGTTCGGCGGCCGGAATCGCGGCTCAGGTTGCGGTGAACAAGGACTACCTCGCCCAGCTGGACCAAATCGACCGCGCGTCGCTGAGCGAAGGCAACGGTGTGGACTACGACATCATGAAGATCAATCTCGAGCGCGGTATCTTCGAGGCCGAGGAATTGCGCGAGCATGAATGGAACCCGCTCTACTACAACATGGGCGGAGCGATCTACTCGCTCGTCGCGCGCGAATTTGCTCCCATCGAAAAGCGGCTGGCCTCCGTCGAGGCGCGCGTCAAGCGGATCCCCGCGACCTTGGAGGTCGCCAAAGCTCAGCTGCAGAATCCGCCCAAGGTGTTCACCGAGACCGCGATCTTGCAGAACCAAGGCAACATTAGCCTGCTGAAAGAGGATCTCGCGCCCTTCATCCAGCAAGCACCGGGCATGGAGGCGCAGCTCAAGCCCGCTATCGACGCTGCCGTGGCGGCGCTGGAAGCGTACGGCACCTGGCTCGAAACCGATCTGCTCCCGCGCTCCAACGGCGATTTTCGCTTGGGCGACGAGAAATGGCGCCGGAAGCTGCGCTTTTCGCTCGACTCGGACCTGTCCAAGGAAGACATCTACGCGCGTGCCACCGCCGATCTCGCCGCCACACAGCAGGCGATGTATCAAACGGCGTTACCGCTGTACAAGACATACTTCCCCAACGAAACCGACGAGACCACGCTATCCGACATGAAGCTCGTCAACAAAGCCGTGCTCGACAAGCTGGCCGAGACGCGGCCCAACAACGAGACCATCGTGGGCAAGGCCGAAAAGACGTTGGCTGAGGCCATCGCATTCACGCGCGAGAAGAAGCTGGTCACCGTGCCCGACGAGCCGGTGAAAATCATCGTGATGCCCGAATTCCAGCGCGGCGTGGCGGTCGCGTATTGCGAAACACCGGGGCCGCTCGAGCCCGAAGGCGAGACCTTCTACTCCATTTCGCCCACGCCCGAGACCTGGACGCCGGAGCGTACCGAATCCTTCTTCAAGGAATACAACGATTACATGCTGTACGACTTGACCGTGCACGAAGCCGTGCCCGGCCATTACTTGCAAGGCACGCATTCGAACAAATACCAGGCTCCCACGTTGGTGCGCGCCATTTTCTCCAGCGGATCGTTCGCGGAAGGCTGGGCGGTTTACACCGAAAAGGTGATGGCCGATGCCGGATTCGGCGGACCGGAGGTGCGCATGCAGCAGCTCAAGATGCGTCTGCGCGTCATCATCAACTCGATCATCGATCAGAAAATTCATACCGAAGGAATGACGGAAGAAGAAGCGATGGCGCTGATGATGAACGAAGGCTTCCAGGAGGACGGCGAAGCGGCGGGCAAGTGGCGGCGCGCGTGTCTCACTTCGACGCAGCTGTCGACCTATTTCGTCGGCAGCGCGGAAGTGGAGGACATTCGCAAGGGGTACGAAGCCAAGCACCCCAACCCCGACTTGTTGGCGCTGCACGACCAGATGCTGTCGTACGGCACGCCGGCGCCCAAATACATCAAGCGGCTGATGGGGCTGTAGACGATGCGCGCGGCGCCGTGGTAGCTTTCGGCCATGGCGGAGGGCTCCATAGTACTCGGTGTGCCGCGCGAGACGTTTCCCGGCGAGACGCGCGTGGCGATGGTGCCCGCCGTGGTGCCGGTGCTCGCCAAGGCGGGCGTGCAGGTGGTGATCGAGCGCGGCGCCGGCGAACCCTCCGGCTACAGCGACGCCGCTTTCGAGTCGAAGGGTGCTGCGGTGGTTACGCGCGCCGACGTTTTCGCGCGCGCCGACCTGGTGGCACAGGTTCGCGCCGCCGGTGCCAACCCGGAGACCGGCCGCGACGACGCGCGCAGCCTGCGCCGCGGTCAAGTCGTTGTGGCGATGGCGGACCCGCTCGGCGATGCCAACGCGATCCGCGAGTTCGCCGCCAGCGGTGCCACTCTCTTTGCCCTCGAGCTCGTGCCGCGCATCACACGCGCGCAAAGCATGGATGTCTTGTCGTCGATGGCGACCATCGCCGGTTACAAGGCGGTGCTGCTGGCCGCCGCCGAGCTCCCGCGCATGTTTCCCATGATGATGACGGCGGCGGGGACCATCACGCCCGCGCGCGTGTTCGTCGTGGGTGCCGGTGTCGCCGGCTTGCAAGCCATTGCATCCTCCAAGCGCCTGGGTGCCGTGGTACACGCGTACGACGTTCGCCCCGCAGTGAAGGAGCAAATCCAAAGCCTGGGTGCGAAGTTCGTCGAGCTTCCGGTGGAAGCGGCGGACGCGGAAGGCAAGGGCGGCTACGCGCGCGAGATGGGCGAGGAATTCTATCGTAAGCAGCGCGAGCTCATGGCGCGCGTGGTAGCCGAAAGCGACGTCGTCATCACCACCGCGATGATCCCGGGCAAGAAAGCGCCGGTACTGATTACCGCCGACATGCTGCACGCGATGGCGCCGGGCTCGGTCGTCGTCGATCTCGCTGCCGAGCGCGGGGGCAATGTCGACGCGACGCGCGCCGGCGAGACGATTCAGGTCGGCGGCGTGACTCTGATCGGCCCCCTGAATTTGCCGGCGACGATGCCATATCACGCCAGCCAGATGTACGCGCGCAACATGGCCGCGTTCGTGCAGAACATGATCAAGGACGGAACACTGGCGCTTTCGACCGACGACGAAATCGTGCGCGAAACACTCGTCACGCGCGACGGCGACGTCGTCCACGCCGCCATTCGCGAGCGCTTGGGCCTCGCGGCGGCGACGCACTGACTCCCGCCGGCTCGCCGCCGGCAGCATCTCCAACCCGAATGTAGGCGTATGAGGATCGGTATCATCGGTCTCCCGCAGACCGGCAAGAAGACCCTATTCGCGCTCCTGGCCGGACCGGCTGCACTTTCCGCGCACACGGATGCGCGCGCGGCCGCACGCGGCATGGCCGACGTGCAAGACGCGCGCTTCGACCGCCTGGTGGAGCTATATCGCCCCAAGCGCCAGGTGCGCGCGCGCCTGGAAGTCGTCCTGTGTCCCAGTATCGAAGAGAACTCCCTCTCCGGCGGGGACGCGCTCAAGGAGATTTCCGACGTGGATGCGCTGTGCCATGTGGTACGCGTCTTTGCCGACGAGTCCGTCTATCACATTTGGGGCAACCCCGATCCGCGCCGCGAAGTCGCGTTCTTGCACAACGAGATGGTGCTGCACGACCTGGTGTTCATCGAGAAACGCCTCGAGCGCATCGATAAGGGGTTGAAGAAGGGAAAAGACGACCGCGCCGAGAAAGAGCGCGCTCTCTTGCTGCGCTTCCGCGAGACGCTGGAGAAGGAAGAGCCGCTGCGCACTATCGTCCTCACCGCGGACGATAACCTGCTCATCTCCAGCTATCCGTTCCTCACGCGCCGCGCCATCATCGTGGCACTGAACGTGGCCGACCAGAGTATCGACGACGCCTCGCTCCGCGATGAGTTGGAAAAAGCGTATGAGGCTAGAGGAGCGAGCGTCGTGCAGATCGCAGTACATGCCGAGGCGGAGATCGCCTCATTGGACGATCCCGCCGAGCGGGCTGCATTTATGCAGGACATGGGAATCACCACCCCCGCGCTGCATCTGCTCACGCAGAAGTGCATCGACGCGCTGGGGCTGATGTCGTTCTTCACCGTCGGGGAAGACGAAGTTCGCCAGTGGTTCGTGCGCCGCGGTGCCGCGGCGCCGGAGGCGGCGGGTGCGATTCACAGCGACCTGCAGCGCGGCTTCATCCGCGCGGAAGTCATGAAGTACGACGACTTGATGGCCGCCGGGAGCGAGGACAAACTCAAGTCGACCGGAAAGTACTATCTCAAGGGCAAGGACTACACGGTCGAGGACGGCGACATCCTCACCATCCGGTTCAACGTGTGATGGCGACTATCAAGCTGGGAGCCAAGGGTGACCGCGCGGTGCGCCACCGCCATCCCTGGGTGTTCGCGGCCGCCATTACCGCGGTGGACGGCAATCCCGCGCCCGGAGACATCGTCGACGTGGTCGACGCGCGCGGCGCGCTGGTAGGCCGCGGTTACTACAACGAGCACTCTCGCATCCGCGTGCGCATGCTGACGTGGGGCGATACCGCGGTCGACGATGCACTGTGGCGCGCGCGTGTGGACGCCGCCGTGGGCGCGCGGGCAGCACTTGCGAATCGCGACGATCTCACTGCCTACCGTCTGGTTCACGCCGAAGCCGATCTGCTGCCGGGATTTTTCGCCGACCGCTACGGCGACGTGGTGGTGGTGCAGCTCTTGACCGCCGGCGTCGAGCGCGCGCGCGACGTGTTGATCGACGCCGTCGCCGCGATTCCCGGGGTGCGCGGTGTTTTCGAGCGCAGCGACACCGCGTCGCGCGGCCGCGAAGGGTTGTCGCCGGTGACGGGCACGGTTAGCGGCGACGTCCCCAAGAACGTCGAGATCGTCGAGAACGGCCATACTTTTCTCGTCAACGTCGAGAGCGGACAGAAAACCGGGTTCTATTTGGACCAGCGCGACAACCGCGCATTGGTGGCGGAGCACGCGCGCGACCGCGCCGTGCTGGACGCGTTTTGCCACACCGGTGCGTTCGCGGTGTACGCGGCGCGCGCCGGCGCCAAGTCGCTGGCACTGGTAGATTCGTCGGCGTCGGCGCTCGCCACCGCGCGCTGGAACTTGGAGAAGAACGGCGCGGGGGAGTGCACCGTCGCCATGCGCACCGCCGACGTGTTCGAGGAGCTGCGCACCATGCGCGAAGCGGGCCGGGTGTTCGACATGGTCGTGCTGGATCCGCCCAAATTTGCGACCAACCGCCACCAGGTCGATAACGCCATGCGTGCATACAAAGATGTCAACCGACTCGGCATGCAGCTGCTCGCTCCGGGCGGATTGCTCGCCACCTTTTCGTGTTCGCAAGCGGTGGACGCGGCCTCCTTCACCATCGCCGTATCCTGGGCCGGGATCGACGCCGGGCGCGACGTGCAAATCGTGCGCAGGCTGGGACAAGGGCTCGACCATCCGGTGCTCGCCAGCTTTCCCGAGTCGGAATATCTCAAGGGTTTGCTCTGTCGTGTCGCGTGATGACGTGGCCTACCCCATCGTTACCCGCGACCTTCGTGAATGATTTAACTAAGTGATAAACACTGTTGACGGTGGCGCGGTACGGGCCTAGTGTCGAGGAAACCACATGGGAGGTATGCCATGACCACGGTTCGCGACGTGCTCGACCGCAAGGGACGCGACGTTTTTGCTGTGGGCCCCGAGGCCTCCGTTTATCGCGCTCTCGAATTGATGTCCGAGAAGCACGTCGGCGCGTTGATGGTGCTCGACGGCCATCGCCGGCTGATCGGTGTCGTCTCCGAGCGCGACTACGCCCGCAAGATCGCTCTGCAAGGACGTTCCTCGAAAGAGACTCCTGTCAGCGACATTATGACCACTCGTTTGTTCTCGGTTACACCGTCGCAAGCGATCGAAGAGTGCATGGCGCTCATGACCGAGCGCGGCGTGCGCCATCTGCCGGTGCTCGACGGTGAACGACTCGACGGTGTCATCTCGATCGGTGACGTGGTGAAGTCCAAGTTGTCGCATCAAGAGTTCATCATCGGGCAGCTCGAGCACTTCATCGCCGGGCGCTAATACCAGTTGCAGCTCTTCGGCGAAGGGCGCTAGCATTCGCCGATGACGACCAATCGAATCAAGGCGGTGGCCGCCATCCTCGCCATCGCCGTGTCTTTGCCTTTTTTCGGCCGCAACTGGCACCGCTGCATGCACCTGTTGGGCGCGGTGATGTTCTTGGGTGACATACTGGTCACGGCGGTATGGGTCTCGGTGGCCCGTAAGAACCGCGACCCGGAAGTTGCGCGCGTCTTGGTGCGCGGACTATTCCTCACCGATGCCCTCTTCCTCCTCCCCGGCGTGTTGCTGCTCCTCTTGAACGGCGGACAACTGGGTGTCGAGTGGTTCAAAGCCGGCGCGGCATGGATTATTGTTTCCGTGGTGTTGTTCGTGCTCACCGGATTGGTGTACGGCGTTCTCTTGGAGCCGGTGCAGAAGAAGCTCGCGCGTGCCGTCGACGCCACGCCGGCCGGCGGTACCCTGCCTCCCGAGTATGACGCGCTAATGGCCAAGTGGTTTCGCTGGGGCGGCATCGCCACCTTGCTCCCGCTGCTGACGTTTGCGCTCATGGTCTTCAAGCCCACGTTCTAGACATGCGTGCGCGCGCGCTCCTTCTGGTGGTGGCGCTCGTCGCACTCCTTCCCAGCTGCGGCGGCGATGACGACGTCGTGCCGCCGGCTGCGCTCGCGTGGGAGTGGCAGTACGCGCATCCGCGACCGCACGGAGTGAGCATTCGCGGCTTGTCTGGCTGGACCGAGTTCGATCAGTGGGCGGTGGGCGACGGCGGTTTGATTGCACGCTGGCGCGGGAACGCGCTCGATCCGGTCGCCTCTCCCACGACGCGCGCGCTGCACGACGTGGCGGCGTTTTCTCCCAGCGAAGTTTTCATGGTGGGCGACGGCGGCACCATCATCGGCCCGGGCCTCATCAAGATGACGAGCCCCACCACTAACCATCTCTACGCGTTGTTCGGCTCGTCGCCGTCGAATCTGACCGCGGTGGGAGCGGGCGGGACGATCCTGCAATACGACGGCGGGCAATGGGAGGCGGTGGCGAGCCCGACGTCGAGCGACTTGTACGGTGTGTGGGAGCTCGTGAACGGCGAGGCGTTCGCGGTGGGCGCGAACGGTGTCGTGATCGCATCCTCCGGCGGGGATTGGTCGCTCGTACCGTCATTCACCGCGCGCGATCTGAACGCGGTGTGGGCGGACAAGCCGCGCGATTGGTTCGCGGTGGGGGACGGCGGCGAAATCTGGCAGAATCGCGGCGCCGGCTGGATCGCGATGACGTCGCCGCGCGGCGACGACTTGTTCGACGTCTTGGGGAGCGACAGCGCCTACGTGTGGGCGGTCGGCGACGCCGATTCCATCCTGTTCTACGACCAAGTTTCGTGGCAACCGATTGCGCTCAATCCGTCCGGACACCTCGAGGCCATCTCCGCGTCGTTGTGTCCCATCGTCGCGCGCACGGGAATGGCGGGCGCCACGACGCGGCGCGCGCACTGCTCCAATACCTATTTCGTCGGCGCGGGAGGCGTATTCGCGCGCTACACGCTCCTGAACACGTACGACGTGATCAGTGACGCCTTGACCTATGCGCACCTGCGCGGCATGCACGGACGCGCGAGCGGCGATCTCTACGCGGTGGGCGACGCCGGCACCGTGCTGCGCTTCGACGGCGCGGCGTGGTCGTTGTCGTCCCCCAGCGTCGGCGAGAATCTCAACGATGTGTACCTGCTGTCCGCGCTGGACGCGTTCCTGGTGGGCGACGGCGGGAGAATTGTCCGCGGAACGGATGGCGCTTGGTCACCGATGACGAGCGGCACGAGTGCGAACTTGCGCGGTGTTTGGGCGCGCGATGCGAACAACGTGTTCGCGGTGGGCGACGCCGGTACTGTGCTGCGCTTCGACGGCGTCGATTGGAATCCGGAAAGTGCGCCCGTGCACGATTACCGCGACGTGTGGGGGCTCGACAACGGCGACGTCATCGCGGTGGCGGGCGGGGGTGCGGCCGCGGCGCGTGTCGCGGGGACGTGGTCAGACATGGCGACACCGCCGGGGACGGCCGATCTGCACGGTGTCTGGGGACGGTCGCCGGATCACGCCTTCGCCGTGGGCGACGGCGGCACCGTCTTGCG
>JAICFA010000052.1 GCA_025923935.1 Candidatus Krumholzibacteriia bacterium | reverse complement strand
CGAGTTCAACGCCGACCCGCCGAAGGCCCCCTTGAAATACGGCCGGTCGGAAAACCCGCGAATGAACACACTCGAGCCGCCGGTTTCGTCCGCTTTGGCGATCAACAACTCGCGCCAGTGGAACGGCAGAGGCGTGGAACGCAATTCTTCTTCGAATTCGACGCGCATGATGGCTTGGTTGCCAAATGCGCGTGAGCTCATGCGCGCCCCGTCGGGAACCGGCAAGAGCTCTGCTTCGAAATCGCGCAGCGTTTCCGACGTCAGCTCGAGGTCGGTGCCGGACGGCATCTCCAAATACAAAAACAGCTCTTCCTCTTCCGGAAAGCGCCAGAATCCGCCCTTGATCACCTTATTGTCGTACACCCACCACGACCCCACGAAAATGGCGAGTGTCACCACCACCACTGCCCACCAGCCACGCTGCAATCCGTTGTAGACCTTGTCGAGCCAGGTAACCTTGTCCTCGGTCGCGGGCGGTTCCGCGATGAGACGGTCCAGCTCGTCGGGATCGACCACGTCGCGCGGGCCGTCGGGCAAACGGCTCACCAACGGCCGCGCCCACATGCGGTGCAGCACCATCGGCACCCACCCAAAGGCGACGAACAAGGACGCGATCATGGCGGTCGTCACCGACACCGCGAGCGGGATGTAGTAGAGGGCCAGGCGACCGGAGAGAAACACGAAGCTCACGAACACCACCGTCGAGGTGAGTGTGGTCGCGAGCGCGGGGTTGGCGATATCGCGCGTGCCGTCCAGGATGGCGTGATACGCAACCTCCAGCTTGGCGCGGCGCGAGAGCCCCAACGCCTCGGCGCGCGCGAGCGCGTCCAGGCGGCGATGAATCGAGTCCAGCACCAAGATGCTGTTGTCGACAATCATGCCGAAGCTTACCGCCAGCCCGCTGATGGTGATGAAGTTCACCGAGATACGGAGGAAGTAGAACATCGAGAGCGCGATCAGCGTTGCGAAAATAATCGACGCGGTGACGATGGCGGTGAGCTTCACCTGCCGCACCGTCGCCACCAGCATCAGGAACAGAATTCCCAGAATGACGAAGGAGCGGTAAATGAGGTCGCGCAGCTTGTCCTCGAGCTCTTTGCCCTGGTCCTCGTCGATGTGGAAACCGAGTGTGGCGGGGACGTTGGCCTGGATTTCCGGAAGCGCGCCGCGCAGATCGCGGCTAACACCGACCGCGTTGGCACCGCTGCGCTTGTCGACCGATACCTGCACCACGTTCTTGCCGTTGGCGCGCACGAAGTACACTGGATCTTCGAAGTCGGGCCGCACTTCGCCCAGCATTCCGAGCGTGAAGCTCTGCCCGCCGCGCCGCGCCACGGTGGCTTCCGCCAGCTGGCGCACACTCACCGGGCGCCGCAGCGCCACCAATCGCTCGAGGCCCTGCTCGCGGATGGTGCCGGCCCCTTCGAATTCGTCCAGCCGGTCGACGCCGCGAAACACTTCGTCGGCACGAATGCCGTACAGATCGAGCAAGCGCCGGTCGAGGATGATCTTCACCAAGGGACGCGCGCCGCCCAACACTTCCGCGTCGGCCACACCGGGAATCGCAATCAGCTGCGGGATGACCCAGTTCTCGGCCAACTCGCGCAGCTCGTTGGGCGAACTCTCCGACTCCAAGCTGAAGGTGAAGAAATCCTCGGTGCGAAACTCCTCCGGGACGAAGGGCAATATTTGCGGCTGCGAGGCGCCCAACGGCAAGTTGCGCCGCACGTCGCCCAGCTGCTCGTTCAAGTCGAGGCGCGCAAAGTCGATCTCGACGTCGCGCCGGAAGGAGATCTCCACCGTCGAGTTTCCCGCTCGGCTGGTCGACTCGATTTTTTCCACGCCGTGCACGTCCTGCACCGCTTCCTCGATGGGAATGGTGATGGAGCGCTGCACGGCCTGCGGCGAAGCGCCGTTCCAGCCCGTACTGACGGTGAGAGTGGGCAGATTGACGTCGGGAACCGCTTCGATCTTGAGGCGCGGAATCGAGTACGCGCCCAGCACGACGAATGACACGAAGATCATCCACGTCGTCACCGGAAAGCGCACGCAGAACTTGGTCATTTCGCCGGCCTCGGAATGCGGTGCATCACCATGTAAAACAGCGGCGTGTAAATCAGCGTGAGTGCCGTGGTCAGGGTCAAGCCGCCGATGATGGTCAGTGCCAGCGGCCGCTGCAGCTGTGCGCCGCCGCCCAACCCGATCGCCATCGGCACCATGGCGAGAATGGCGGTGGCACTGTTCATAATGATGGGTCGCGCGCGCAGCCGGCACGCTTCATGGATCGCATTCCAACCATCCATGCCGCCCTTGCGCAGCTGCCGAATGGAATCCGTCTTGACGATGGCGTCGTCCACCGCGATGCCCAACAGCGTGATCAATCCGATCAACGAGAGAATATTGACGGACGTCCCCGTCACCAGCAGTGCTACCACGGTGCCGGCGGCACCGATGGGAATCGTGAGTGCAATGTGGAAGGGGTCGATGAGCGACTCGAACTGCGCCGCGATGATCATGTACACCAGCACGGTGGCGAGCAGAAATGCCCAGCCCAGATCTTTGAAGCTGCGATTCATCTCGGCGCGCTCTCCGCTCTGCACGATCTTGACGTCGGAGGGCAATTCCAGCCGTTCGATAACGTCGTTGGCTTCGCGCCAGGCATCGTCGATGGATCCGGACGCCACTTGCCCCGACACCGTCACCATGCGGCGCTGATTGTTGCGGGTGAGCTCGCGCACCGGCTGCTCCTCGTCGATCGTGACGAAGCGCTGCAGCGGCACCATGTCGCCGCCCGCCACCGTGACCGGCGAGGTGAGCACACCCGCGAGATCGCGCCGCTCGGCCTGGGGAAACCGCACCGCGATGTCGATGCGCTTCTCGATCTCGTTGAAGGTGGTGGCTTCGACACCCGCGATGCGATTGCGCACATCGCGCGCGATCATGTCGGGGTCGAGCCCGGCGCGCAGAATCTCCTCCGTGTCGAGATGGACGACCAAGTTCGGCGTGTCGAGCACACGATCCGCCTGCAAGTCGCTCAGGCGATCCGACTGCGCCAGCGCCGCGACGATCTCCGTCGCCGCCGCCACCGCATCCTCCGCGCGCTCGGCGACAATCCCCATGCTGAAGGGCGCTTCGTCGGTGGCCAGCACTTCGGCGAGCCCCGCACCCTCCTCGCGAAATGCGAAGCGCACGCCCGGCACGTTGGCCAGTCGCGCCGCGACCGAATCCTGCAACGCGATCGAGGCGTCATACGCGTGCCGCGACGACGCGATGATGATGCGCATGCGCGCCGTGTTGGGCGCGGTGTAGTCCTTCATGGCGGCCAGCGTGCGCTCGGTGGTGCCGACCTGCGTGAACACGTTGTCGACCTGGTCCTGTTCGTCGATCCATTCCGCCAGGTCGGCCACGGCGGTCGCGGTCTCTTCCAGCGGTGTGCCGGTGGGATACTCGAGCTCGAGCCGCAAGTCCCCCGACGAGCGCTCGGGCATGAGGCTGCGCGGAATGCGCGTGGCCAACAGCCCCGACGCGACGAGGCCGATCACCAGCGCCGCAATCATCGGCTTGGGGCGGTGCAGCGCCCATTCGAGCGTTCGGTGGTACACGCGGAAGAACGACTGGAATGCATTGTCGGTCAAGCGGAACAGTCCGCGCTTCTCGGCGCGCGCCGGCTTCAGGAAGCGCGCCGCCAACATGGGCTGGAGCAGCATCGCGGCAAAAATGGACACGGTGAGCGCGATGGTGACGGTCAGCGCCTGATCGCGGAAGAATGCGCCCGCGATTCCGGGCACGTATACCACCGGCAGAAATACCGCGACCGTGGTCAGCGTGCACGCCACCACGGCGTTGCCCATCTCGCGCGTGCCCACCTCGGCCGCGCGCGCGATGGTGCGCCGCACTTCGATGTCGTTGCGGTCGATTTCGCCCGTGCCCAGCTTCTCCTCCACGTGACGATTGATGTTCTCGATGACGATGATCGCGTTGTCGACCAGAAGGCCGGCGGCGAACGAGAGTCCGCCCAAGCTCATCAGGTTGAGCTTCACCTTGCCAAGATAAAGGAACACGAACGTGATCAGGAGCGAGACCGGAATGGCCACGCCCACCACGAAGGGGCTGCGCACGTCGTTGAGAAACAGGAAAAGTACGAGGAACGCGAGCACAGCGCCCACCACCAGCGACCAGGCCAGGCTGGTGAACGAATCGCGCACGTAATCGGCGTCGCGATACACGTACTGGTAGTCGAAGTCGCCGTAGTCCTCGCCCAGCACCTTGAGCGCGCGGTCGACTTCGTCCGTCACCTGGATGGTATTGGCCTCCGGCTCCTTATAAATGAGGAACGACACCACCGGCTTGCCCCCCTCGAGGGTCAACCCTTCCGGCTCCTTGATGGTGTCGATCACGCGCGCCACGTCGGCCACGCGCACCGGCGACTGTCCCGGCCGCATGATATCGGTGGCGGCAATGTCGTCGATGGTGCCGTACTCGCCGTCGATGCGCAGACTCATTTGCAGCGGGCCCTGCTTGATCTTGCCACCCGGAAACGAGACGTTGCTGCGCACCAAGGCGCTCTGGATCTGCTCCACGGTGATGCCGTAGATGGCCATCTTGCGCGCATCCGGCTCGACCAGAATCTCGCGCACCGACCCGCCCACCACTTCCGCTTTGCTGATGCCGTCGACTTGCTGCAGCGCCGGCTTCAACACTTCTTCGCCGAACTCGGTGAGTTGCTCGATGGGCGCGTTGCCCTTGAGGGTAAGAATGCTAATGGGGCGCGAGGTGGGATCCCAGCGCAGAAGCACCGGACGCTCCGCCGCCTCCGGAAAATCTTCGCGAAAGGCGACACGATCGACCGCTTCGCGCAGGTGCAGATTGGCGAAGTCCATCTGCGTTCCCCACTCGTACTCGACGGTGATCATCGACACCCCTTCGCGCGTGCGCGAGACCACACGCCGCACGCCCGAGAGCGCGGTGACCACTTCCTCCAGCGGCTCGGTGACGAGACGCTCGAGGTCTTCGGCAGGGATGGCTGCGTACGAAGTGACGACGGTGAGGCGCGGGTAGGTGATCGACGGGAGAAGATCGACCGGGATGCGCTTCAAACTGACCAAGCCCACCAGCATCAGCGCCACGAACAGCATGCTGATGGCGACGGGCCGGTGGATGGCGAATCGGATCATTCGCCGTCCTGCGACCCAGCGATCCAGGGATCCGACACCGGCACCGTCTTGCGCACCTTGATCTTCGCGTCGTGCGCGAGCGTGAGGTGGTCGGACACGACCACGCGGTCATCGGGCTCGAGTGTTCCGCCCTGGAGCACGCTGGTGATCTCCACCAGGTGATCGTTGGACGCTCCCAACTCGACGTAGAGCCACTTGGCGCGGTCGCCTTCCACCTTGAATATCAGCGGCCGGCCTTCGCGCATGAGTACCGCTTCGCGCGGGACCAACAAGCGATCGTTGAAGCGCTCGCCCGCGATTAGGGCGCGCGCAAACATGCCGGGCCGCATACGCGCGCCTTCGTTCTTGAGGCGCATGAGCACTTGGCAGGTGCGCGTCTCGCGGTTGAACTGCGGGCTGATGACGTCGACTTTGGCGTCGATGGTGTCGCTCAGCGCCGGAATGGCGAGAATGGCGGGCCCGCCGGCCGCGATCTTGCCCACGTCGGCTTCCAGCACGCCCACTTCCGCCTCGATATTGATATTGTCGACCAGCGAGAACAGCACCTGGTTCACCATCACCTGTTCGCCGCGGTCGAGCGTCAATCCGCTGATCACGCCGTCGAAGGGGGCGCGAATCTCGGTGCGCTCCAAATTCAAACGCGCGCGCTCCAAGTCGGCGCGCGCTACCGACACACCGCTGCGAGCGGCGGCGACTTCGACGCGGAACTTCCCTTCCTTCAAGGCTTGCACGTCGAGGCCGATCTCGCGCGCGAGGCGCTCCTCGCGCGTGATCTTGCCTTGCTGCTCGAGCCGCTCGAGGTCGGCGAATTGATCGCGCACTCCTTTGGCTTGTTCGAGAAGAGTGGTATCGGTGGCGGCGTCTTCGATGGTGAGGAGTGAGAGGGCTTGCAGGTAGCGCGATCGCGCTTGCTCGGCGGCCATCTCGTACTCGCGGTCGTCGATCTTCATGAGCAGGGCGCCGCGCTTGACTTGCTGGCCTTCTTCCACGACGACGCGCGTCAGCTTCCCCGCTACTTCGGCGTGGATCTCGGCGGCGTGGCGAGCGCGCAGTTGGCCTTCTGCGATTACCGGGCGCACCAAGTCGCCGCGGATCGCACGCGACGCATTGACCGTCACCGCGCGCTCCTTGCGCTCGGGCTTCGCCGCGCTGGTATCGGACTCGGCGGCCGCCTCGTTGTTCTGTCCGAAGTTCTCGCCGTCGCCCTCCATCGATCCTTTCGCGTTGGCGAGTGAGGTCGAATCGGTCGCGGTCGAGTCGGCGGCATTCTGCGTGGACGCCTTCTTTCCGCACCCCACGGCGGCTCCGTAGAGCACCAGCGCAGCGACGAACAGAATTCGAAACTTCACGGGGCGTCCTCTCTCGTTTTTATTGGAAATAGACAAGGACCGCGAGGATTCTGCGGGTGGCGTCTTGCCGACCGCGGGCGTGCACCCACGGGTGGCGAGACGACAGGACCCGCAGTCCTCGCGGTCCTCGAGTGCTAGCGCGCCGCGACCACGTCGCCTTCGAGCTTGTAGCAGATGACGGCCATCGGCTCCGGCTCTTCGGCTTCGTCGTACAGACCCTGGACGCCCTGCGCCGACATGGCGGCTTGCAAGAAGCTCGTGACGACGTACAGGCGGTCCTTTTCGAACACATACAGGTCCTCGAGCGGGTTGCCCTGGCCTTGCAATGTCACCTGCTTGACGAACTGGCCCTCAGGGTTGAACACGTCGAAGGTACCCAGCGTTCCTGCCGCCAGGTTGCGCGAACCCTGGCTCGAGAGCGCCCACAGCGACCCGTCGTCGCGCACGTAGATGGTTTCGATGTCCTTGTTCATCGGGTTGATGGTCACCTTGCAGTTCGGGATCATCTTGGCCCAATGGCTGAACATGCGGTTCATGAAATCTTTTTCGTCGGCCGTGCGCGGCACGTGCTTGTACTCGCGCGTGATCACCTTCTCCACTTTGCCGGTCTTGTCGTACACCGTGACTTCGTAGTTGTCGTACGAATTGCAGGCGTACACCTTGCCGTCCGGTGCCACTTCCCAGCGGCGCTCGAAGGTGTCCCACGACGCGTCGTTCATCTCCGCCGCGGCCATGGTGATCACGTTTTCTTTCTTCGAGTACTCGGCGAGCTGCTTGCCGGTCGCGTCGATCGAGGTCAGGAAGCTCGAACGCGACCACTTGCCCGCGGCCTGGTCGAACTGCTGGCGCGCCATATAAATGACGATGTTGCCGCCGCGCGCGTCGCCGCCCTGGATCAGCTGGAAGCCACCGTCGGGGGCTTTCGGAATGGGATGCTCGCCCGACGGCTTGCCGTCCTTGGACAGTTGAACGATCTTGCCCGGCATCGTCTGCATGACCGCGACCTTGTCGTCCTTGGTGAAGAACATGGCCGACGGCATGCGGAACTCCCCGGGGCCTTCGCCCTCGCGCCCGATGGCGCGGACGAACTCGCCGTCCTTGGTGTAGATCTTCGCCTGGTTCAGCTGGCTGTCGAGCAGGTACACGTTGCCGGCAGCGTCGATGTCAATGTCGCTGATGACACCGAAGAACTCTTCTTCATCTTCGGAGTCGCCGCCCAGACGCCACAGCTCGGGAAGCTTGAGCGTGGCGGACTCGGAAAAGCCCTTCGCGGGGCTCGCGACCGTCTTGGCCCCGTTGGCGCCGGTGGTGACCTTGCCGGCCCACGTTCCGGCGTTTGCAGCGGCCGCGGCCAGCGCCAGCATGACCGCCGCGGTGATCAGCGCGCGCCACGCCGACACAATGGGATTCGATATGCGCTCACACTTCATGGGGATCGATCTCCTTCAAAGAGGGTATGGAAACCTATGGATGTGGTACCTACGATGCCGACCGGGCGGGGGTTCCACTCGAATCTTCCCCCGCCGCGCTTGCAAAATTACGCGTCGGAGAGGTGGCTATTCGACGCTCATCCGGGGGCGGGGTGATTGTAGGCCGTTTGGCCGCCGGGGGCAACCCGGCCGCCCCGAAGGCTAGACCCGCCCCTTGTCCAAGGGCAGGACACCCGCCATGTCCCCGATGACGTTCACAATCTCGGAGTTGGCCGGGACGACCACCTTGGTGTTGTTCTTGAGCGAAGTCTCCATCGTCTCCAGCCGCTTCAGCAACTGGGCGTTACCGACGAAGTACTTATTGGCGGCCTCGTTGACCAGGCGGATGGCCTCGGCCTGACCCTCCGCTTCGAGGATGTTGGCCTGCCGGACGCCCTCGGCCGCCTTGATGGCGGCGCGCTTCTGGCCGTCGGCGACCGTCTCGGCGGCGGTGGCGAAGTCGACCGCGGCAATCTTCTCGTTCTCCGCCTTGACGATCTTGTTCATGGTCTCCTGCACGTCCTTGGGCGGATCGATCTGCTTCAACTCCGCGCGCACGATCTCGATGCCCCACTTGTGGGTCTCCTTCATCAATACTTTAAGCAAGTCTTCATTGATGCGCCCACGCTCGCTGTTGGCGGACTTGAGCGTCATGGTGCCGATGATGTTGCGCAGGGTGGTGCGCGCCAAATTGACGATCTGATACGTCACGTTGTTCACGTTGTATTGCGAGTCGCGGACACTCTGGTTGTCGTCCTTGATCTTGAAATAGATTTGCGCGTCGACCAGGGCATTCAGATTGTCGTTGGTGATGATCTCCTGCGGCTCGGCATCGACCATCTGCTCGGTCACGTTGACCATATACAAACGATCGATGACGGGAATGATCCAGTTGAAGCCCGGACTCGCAAAGCGATAGTACTTACCCAAACGCTCCACCAACCCGCGCCGTGTGGGCCGCACGATACGAATGCCGAGCAAGAACACAATTGCGACTACGATGATCGCGATACGAATCAGGTCGTTCATGACTTCCTCTCCTCTAACGAACCAAGGTCATCTTGAGGGTATGCACGCCCTCGTTCGTCACCAGTCGTGCGAAATACACTCCGCTCGGGAGCGACGTGCCGTCGTCGCCCCGGCCGTTCCATTCGATCCGGTGGTCGCCCACGGCGTGATGTCCCCTTACCGGTCGCGCCACCACCCGGCCGGTCACGTCGACGATCTCCACCGTCGCGTCGCCGGCGCCGGGGAGCGTGTAGTCGATTTGGGTTCGCTCATGGAGAGGGTTGGGCCAGCTACGCAGAGCCGAGCCGAGCGACGGCGGCGTGTCAATCGCCGTGGGCGGCACCGACGTCGGGACTTCCCGGCCTTCCAGTTCCGAGATCGCAACGTCGAAAGCATTGGTATGTGAGTTGACGACGAGGCCCTGCACAGCCACCGCGTCCGCCGTCCCGGTGATGGACACGAGCGCAAAACCATTCTCGGCCGCGTTCGCGAATCCGCCCGCGGCGAGAAACAAGTTTTGCAAGATGAACGAGGCCTTCGGGCTTCCGGCGCTCACCGCCTGAATACACGGCGCACACACGTTGCTACCGTTCGAACTTTGTTTCAATGTGCCGTTGGCGTTGAACAGGTACAGCGACACCGTCGCACCAGTACCCGCCGGGATAGAGCTGCCGCCCACCCCACCCGCGTATGCGGCGTAGAAGTTGGTATCGAACGCAAACGGCGACGCGCTCGTAGACATTGACGACTCCGTAAAACGCGGAAACACGATCAATCTCAACGAGGGGTCCAACCCGGCCGGGAGCTCGGGCACCTCGTGAAAGAAGAAATCCAGGTCGAAGGCACTCGTGTGCGAATTCGTTGTCGTGGCGCCCAGCGCTACGTGGTCGTCGTCTCCGGTCACCTCGATCAGTGCGAATCCCACTACCACGTTACCGGGAAATCCGCCCGCCGCGTTGATGAGCGAATCGAATGTCTGGCTGATCTGGCGCGTCGCCCCATTGAGACCAAACACGCACGGATTGCACACGGGATTGGCGGCTGCACTCATGACCGGCGCGCCCGCATTGTTGAACAAATACACGTTGACGGTCGCGGCCGACACCAGCTCGCCGTCGACCATTCCCGGCGTATACACGGCCTGGAAAGACGTATCGAATTGGTTAGGTGAATTCGTCGTTCCGTTGGATTCGATCACGTGCGGGATGATGAACGTGCGCGCGAACGACGCAACGGGAACAACGGCGAAGGCGACGGCAAACACCACCAAGTGCGAAAAGCGGGACATGGGGCTCCTTTCGCGTCCGTCGGGGACGGACGACGCGGTCGTAGAGCTAGGATCGCTTCGGCCGGTACACGTGCGTGCTCTGGCCGTAAAACACTTCGGCTGCTTCCATAATAGTCTCGGACAACGTCGGGTGCGGGTGGATGGTAAGCTTCACGTCGGCCGCCGTCGCCGCCATCTCGATGGCCAGGGCTCCTTCGGAGATCAAATCGCCTGCGCCCGCACCCACGATGCCTACACCCAACACGCGCTCCGTCTTCGGATCGACGATCAGTTTGGTCAAGCCGTCGGTGCGCTCGATCGACATCGCACGGCCCGACGCTCCCCACGGGAACTTGGCCACTGCCACGTCGATACCGCGCTCCTTGGCTTGCGTCTCGGTCAGCCCGCACCACGCGATCTCGGGATCGGTGAAGATGACCGCCGGAATCGCGTTGGGCTCGAATGCCACCTTGTGCCCGGCGATCACTTCGGCGGCCACGCGCCCTTCGTGCGACGCTTTGTGCGCGAGCATGGGGTCGCCGGTCACGTCGCCGATGGCGAAGATGTTGGGCTCATTGGTACGTCGTTGGTCGTCGACGTCGATGAAGCCGCGGTCGTTGACGCGCACTTTGGTCTTCTCGAGTCCGAAGCCCGTGGTATTGGGTTTGCGACCGACCGACACCAGCACGTGATCGTATCGAATCGACTGTTCACTCGCGCCGCCGAAGTTGACGAGAATGCCGTCCGCGTCTTCGCGCACCTTGACGACTTTCGTGTCCACCATGACGTGCTCGAAGCTCTTGGCAACGCGCTTTTCGAGCACCGCGACGAGATCGCGATCCGCGCCCGGAAGCAAACCCGGCATCATCTCGACCACGGAAACCCGGGCGCCGAGGCTGGCGTACACGCTGCCGAGCTCGAGGCCGATGTAACCGCCGCCCACCACCAGTAACGACCTAGGAACTTCACGCAGCTCGAGGGCGCTGGTCGAATCCAAGACGCGAGCGACGTCCTTGAACATCGGAAGTGTCGCGGGGCGCGAGCCGGTCGCCACGATGCAGTGGTCGAAATGGATCAGCTGCTCGCCGCCCAATGCGAGCGACACCGCCAGTGTGTGCGCGTCGATGAAGGTGCCAAATCCGCGCACGAACGTGACCTTGCGGAACTTCGCGATTTGTCCCACTCCACCGGTGAGCTTACGAACCACACCTTCTTTCCATGTGCGTACCGCCTCGACATCGATGCGCGGCTGGCCGAACTCGATGCCCATAGCACGCGCGGCGTCCGCTTCGTGCAGCACTTTGGCGATATGAAGGAGCGCTTTGGAGGGAATGCAGCCGCGATACAGACACACGCCGCCGGGATTTTCTTCCATGTCGACAATCGCGGTCTTCAAACCGAGATCCGCGCCCAGAAATGCCGCGGCGTAACCGCCCGGGCCGCCGCCCAAAACGACGAGCTGGAACGACTCCGTGGTGCTCATGGAGAGTTAGCCTTCGAGCGCGAGCAGGATGGGATCTTCCAGGGCTTCGCACACCCAGCGCAAGAAGCGCGCCGCGGACGCACCGTCGATCACGCGATGATCGTAAGAAAGCGAGAGCGGCAGCATCAGGCGCGGTTCGAACGATCCATTGTTGTAGACCGGCTTGTGAGCGGAGCGCGAAACGCCGAGGATCGCGACTTCGGGGGCGTTCACGATGGGCGTGAACGACGTGCCGCCAATACCCCCCAAATTCGAGATGGTGAAGTTACCGCCCTCCATGTCGTCGGGCATGATGCGCTTGTTGCGCGCCTTTTCGGCGAGCTGTGTCACTTCGACCGACAACGCCACCAAGTTCTTCTTATCCACGTCGCGCAGCACCGGCACCAGCAGCCCACGCTCCGTGTCCACCGCAATGCCGACATTATAGTAACGCTTGTAGACAATCTCGCCGCGCGTCACGTCGATGGACGCGTTGAAATCCGGGAAACGCTTCAGCGCCGCCGCGCACACCTTGACCAGGATCGACGTCATGGTGAGCTTGCCGCCGGCCGCTTCTACACTGGGCGCGTGCTTTTTTCGTGCCGCCTCGAGGGTGGTGATGTCAGCGTCGTCGTGCTGCGTGACGTGCGGGACACTCGTCCACGCGTACGCCAGGTTTTGTGCGGTGAGCGTGCGCACCTTCGACATGGGCTGCCGCTCCACGTCGCCGTAACGCGTGAAGTCCGGCAACGCGCGCGCCGCCGCGGGAGTGAGCGCCGCCGCGCCGCGGCCGCCGCCGTCACCCGTCGCCGCGGTGATGATCGACTTGGCGAAACTCTGTACGTCTTCGGAGGAGATGCGACCGCTCGGACCCGAGCCGCGCACTTGATTGATGTCCACACCCAGCTCGCGCGCCAACCGTCGCACGGTGGGCGACGCGGCCGCGGGCGCCCCCGAATCTTTCGCCACCGCGACCACCGTGCTGCGAATCGAATCGGCGGTCGGCTCTTCAGCCGGCGGAGCGCTCGCGCGTGCCGCAACGGTTTCCGGCTTGCGAGGCGCGGGGGCACTCTGCGCCGGTGCCGGTGCTCGCGCCGGTGCTGACGATTTGGGCGCTTCTTCCGCCTTCGGCGCAGGTGCAGGCGCGGGCGCAGGTTCGGACTCGCGCGCTGGCTGTGCCAGCTGGGGCGCTTCGTCGGTCTTCGGTGGCGGCGCCGCCTGGGAAGCGTCAGCTCCCTCTTTCGCTTCCGTCTCGATTTTCGCGATCACACCGCCGACTTTGACACTGTCACCGGGCTTGAGACTGATCTCGGCGACCACGCCCGCAGCGGTCGACGGCACTTCAAACACCGCTTTTTCGGTTTCGAGCTCGATCAGCGCCTGGTCGACGGCGACCGTGTCGCCCTGTGCCACCAGCACCTTGGTGACGTCACCGCTGTCGACGTTTTCGGAGATTTCGGGCAGACGCACTTCGACGATCATAATCCCGCCTTGGGAATCGTGGCGCAACGAACCGCCATTATCCTACAGCGGAGGCGAGACGAGCAACTGGAGATCGCGCACATCGGCTAGTCGGTTTCGACTTCGTGTTCGCCCTCGCCCTCGTCTCCGAAGGTCGTCGCAAGCCCCAGCGCGAATTCGGCGCGTTCGGCATCCGAAAGCCGCGCTTCCGGATGCGCAAACAGGTAGCTCCGCAGCGGCATTTTGTGGCTCCGCACGTTCTCCGCCGCTTCGTCACCCTCGTTTTCGCCCACGCCCCAGCGCGAGACGTTGAACTCCTCGCGACCGTGCTCGACGTGTCGGATCAAGAACCACGACGCGGGTGCGACGTAGCTGTACCACGGCCAGCGCGTTTCGTGACTATGGCAATCGGAACATGCGCGGTTGAAGGTCGCGCGGG
>JAICFA010000051.1 GCA_025923935.1 Candidatus Krumholzibacteriia bacterium | reverse complement strand
TTCTCTTCCGCCATCCCCGCCATCATAGCGCGCTGGGCCGAACGCAGCCCCTTCAAGAGCACCAACCGGTCGCCCACGATGTGGATGCCGTCGCGCCGGAAGCTGCCTTCGCCCTGGATCGTGACTTCGCGCAAGAAATGGCCGTTGGCGTCGAACACGTCGAAGCGGGCCAGCGTTCCCTTGGGCAGATCGCGCGCACCGCGGCTCGACAGCACCCACAAGGTACCGTCGTCGCGCGCGAACATCGACATGACGTCGGGATCGGTGGGGCTCGCGGTGGCGTTGAATTGCTGGCCGCCGCCACCCCCGCGACGAATCATCATGCGCGGGCGTCCCTCTTCCATTTCTTCCTTGTTGCGCGAGCGGTGTTGGTACTCGCGCGTCGCCACGCGCGCGAGCTTGGCGTCCGCGCCGTAGTACTTGATCTCGTAGGCGTCGAAGGCATCGTTCACGAACAGCTTTCCGTCAGCACTGGCGGCCCACACCGGGCGGCGCGCCGTCTTCTCGTCGAAGGTCATGTTCGCCATGTCGTTTTCTTGCGTGCGCTCGGCCACGGTGGCGCGAATGGTGCCGTCCGGCGCAAGCAGCTTGAGCGAGCTCTGCATGCTGAATTTGTTGTCGCGTCGCGCCATCGTCCCCGAGCCCAGCACCACCGTTCTCCCGGCCGAACCCGCATCCCAAATCATCTGGGTGCCGCCGTCGGGGGCTGCCGGCATGGGGAAGTCCCCGCCAGGTTTGCCATCTGGTGTGAGCAGCACAATCTTGCCGGGCATCATTTGCGCGACGGCAATCTTATTGTCGGGTGTGGTGAACAATTGCGACGCGCGCCGAAACTCGCCCGGCCCTTCGCCTTCGCGTCCGATGGTGCGCAGGAAATTGCCGTCCTTGTCGAACACACTGATCTGGCTCAGCTGCTGGTCGAGCGCGTACAAGTTGCCCTGCGCGTCCACGGCGATGTCGCCGATCACACCGAAGATGATCTCTTCGTCATCGCCCCCCGCGCGCCATGCTTCCACTGGCGTGATGGTCGCCTTGCCGTCCGACGGTACTGCCGGATTGGTGACCTGGACGACGCCGGCATGGGTGGTCTCTTTGCCCGTCCAGTTGCCAGCGGAGGCCGGGGAACATAGGGCGGAAATGGCAAGCAGGGCGAACGGGGCCAGTCGAGTCATCGATAATCTCCTTCGAGCGATGGGCGTGCAGTATAATGCACGGCAGCCGGTTGAACACTCACCCGAGCCCTGCGGTTCCCATGCGAGTGCCTCCCAAACGAAAAGAACCCGTGCGCCTGACTTTGGCGACCTGTGTCCTGCGGGAGTTTCGCCGCGGCGACGAGCCCTCGCTGGTGCGTCACGCCAACAATCGCAACGTGTGGATCAACGTGCGCGACTCGTTCCCGTTTCCCTACACGCCGTCCGACGCCAAGGCCTGGCTCCGTCTCGCCGCCACCGAGGGGATGAATCAGGTATTTGCCATCGATGTGGACGGATTCGTAGTGGGGGCGATCGGTGTCAAACCGGGCGACGACGTCAATCGCCTGGACGCCGAGATCGGTTACTGGCTGGGGGAAGAATTCTGGAACCGCGGCATTGCCACCGAGGCGGTGCAGGCCATCACGCAATACGCCTTCGAAACCCTCGGGATGGTGCGCGTGCACGCCGCCGTGTTCGAATGGAACACCGCGTCGATGCGAGTGTTGGAAAAAGCGGGCTTCGTCAAGGAAGGCGTGCAGGTAAGGAGCGCCATCAAGGATCGGCAGATTATCGACCAGGTTGTGTACGCACGCGTACACGAGTAGAATATCGCGCGTCCACTATTCTGTTGCACGCTGGTCGAAGTCCGGGGGATACTGGCGACCACACTTCTGTGCCCAGGAGGAAGCCCGCCATGAGCGTCAATCTCACCGTCAAGCCCGTCGAACCAAAGTCGGATCATTCGCGCACGCATTCACCGCGCGAGAAAAAACCCGTCAAACATTTCAAACGACCCGTCGAGCGTCCGTTCACGCGCGCCGACCGGCCGCACACCACCGTCTTGTTCGGCGGACTCACGTGGAGTCACGAACGTCTCATTCAGGGCGCGTGGGAAGGCTTGGGCTACAAGTGCGAAGTCGTTCCGACGCCGAATGTCGCGGCGTTCCAGCTGGGCAAGGAGTACGGCAACAACGGGCAGTGCAACCCGACCTACTTCACCGTGGGCAATCTCGTGCAGTTCTTGCAGAAGCTCGAAAAGGACGGCATGCCGCACGAGAAGATCGTCAACGATTACGTGTTCATTACCGCCGGTGCATGCGGGCCGTGCCGCTTCGGCATGTATGAAGCCGAGTACCGCCTCGCGCTGCGTAACTCCGGGTTCGAAGACTTTCGCGTGATTCTATTCCAACAATCGAAGGGGCTTTCGCAAGAGGACGTCGAAGCCGGCCTCGAGATGAACCTCGAGTTCTTCCTCGCGATGCTCAACTCGATGAACATCGGCGACATGCTGAACGAGATCGGCTACCTGGTACGCCCCTACGAAACCAGCGAAGGGGCGACCAACGCCGTGCTCGGGCGTGCGCGCGAGCACCTCGCCGACGTGTTGAAGATGCAGCCCAAGGCGAAGGTCGGCGACGGCGTCGAAAAGATCCTGCGGCGCACCGGCCTGTACAACCAAGCGGACTATGCGCTCAAGTTCGGGCGCCAACTCACCAGCTCGTACTACACCAACGCGCTCCACACCGTGCGCGACCAGTTCGCCGACATCGAGGTCGACCGCTTCCGGGTGAAACCGATCGTAAAGATCACGGGCGAATTCTGGGCCCAAACCACCGAGGGCGACGGCAACTACAACATGTTCAACTTCCTCGAGAAGGAAGGCGCCGAAGTGATCGTCGAGCCCATCGGCACCTGGATCATGTACATGATCCACCAATTCAAACAGAAACTCCGCGACCGCAAAGGCCTCGAGGACAAGACACCGATGCCGTCGTGGAAGAACGCGCCGGCGCGCCGCGCGGCGGTCGAGGCGCGCTATCGCAAGCGGATGCTGCGCATGACCATCGCCGAGAAGATCTTCCAGCGCGAATACACCAAGCTGCAGCACGCGCTCGGCGGCGGAATTCTGCACGAGCTGGTGTGCCAGTACCAACTCCAGCGCATGGGACATCCGTACTACAACTCGCGTGCGGGCGGCGGCGAAGGCCACCTCGAGGTGGCGAAGAACATCTACTATTCGAGCAAGGGCATCGCCCACATGGTGGTGTCGCTGAAACCCTTCGGCTGCATGCCCAGCACGCAGTCCGACGGCGCCCAGGCCGCGGTCACCGAGCACTACAAGGACATGATCTATCTGCCCATCGAGACCTCGGGCGAAGGCGAGATCAACGCGCACTCGCGCGTCCAGATGGCGCTCGGCAACGCGCGCATCAAGGCGCGCCAGGAATTCGCGGATACACTGGCGAAGACCGGCCGCACTCTAGAAGAGCTGAAAGCCTACGTCGACGAGCATCCGGAGATGAAGAAAGCACTCTACGTCGTGCCCAAGCGCGACGACGTGATCGGCAAGGCGGCCAACTTCGTGCTGCACGTCGCCGAGCGGATGACAAAAGAAGGCGCGTCAGTCGCGAAGACGGCCGCTGTCGCCTAGCTTGCCCCCAACACCTTTACGGGCGGACGCTATTGCCGGCGTTCGCCCGTTAGCATTTGTTTTGGAATCTACCCACCGGTTCGTTAGATACGCCCTGGTCATCCGAAGAAGAATGTGTGTGAAGACGACGGAGCACCGGTCCGCGTCATCCTCATTCAACGGGGTCTTCCCCAGGACGATGCCATATGAACAAGCGAAAATTGAACTTGGACAGGGAACTCCTGACGACCACAGCCTTGGGTCGATCAGTTGATGGGGGTACCATCACTACGGTTTCCAGATTGGTGCTCGAGATTTCGGATTTCCTTTGGACGCCTCCGGCGGCCTCTGCGTGGACCTGCGATTGCCCCCGGCTGGTCCACCAAGGACGTCATCATTGGGGTAGGAATTGTGGGCGCCGTCGTCGGCCTATTGGTGGCCATCGCTGAAGGTCTGGAAGCCGGCCCAATTGACGTTTTTTGATGCGCAACTACCGCAGAGCAATCGTGTCGAGTAAATGGCTGCGGATTCGACGCGTATGACCTCACGATCCATCGAAACCGTCCTGGAAGCACACACGCCCAAGCTCATGAGCATCCCGGGCGTGGTTGGGATCGCCCAGGCCGAAGCCGACGGCGCTCCCATTATCCTCGTGTTCGTCAACAAGATGGACGAACGCATCGGGCGCGACGTCCCGTCCACGCTCGAAGGGTATGAAGTTCGCGTTCACGATGTCGGCGAAATTCGGCCCACTGGCTAGCCAAGAAAAATCACTGTGACAACCGACGAGTGCTGCGTCCTATAGTTGGGGAGCACTCGCCCCCGCCAGGTTCCTCGATCCAGCTACAGCCCGCCTTTCAAGGGAGACGAGGAGGCACGTCCCATGACGACGATTCGCATTCGTGAGTTTCTTGCCACGTCCTTAATTCTCATGTCGATTCTAGCCGGGCCGGTGCGCGCGCAGTTCTGGATACAAGACGGCAAGGCGGTGTGCACGGCCGGCAACACGCAGGATTACGTCGACATCATTCGAGAAGGCTCGACGGGGACGGGTGCGGTGATGGTGTGGCACGACAACCGCAGCGGTGCTAACACCGACATCTATGCGCAGCGCGTGGCGGCGAACGGAACGATGATGTGGACGGGGAACGGGGTCGCGATTTGTTCGGCTGCCGGGACGAAATTGCTTCCGCTCGTCTCTTACGAAGGCTTTGGTTATTACTCCTCGGTGTGGGAGGACTCGCGCGGCGGCGGCGACATTTACGCGGCCCTATTCAACACCGCGGGTGGGCTCGCGACACCGCTCGCCGGACTTCCCATTGCGACCGGGGGTTCGTACCAGCGCAACGTTGCACTCGCCAGCAACACCGGTTTGGGCGTGGATTATGTCGCTTGGACGGATGACCGCAACGGCAACGACGACATTTACGCCCAGGCGTTCAACGTGTCCAACACCGGATTCATGACGGCGAACGGGCAAGCGATCTGCACGGCTGCCGACATGCAAACCAACCCGGTTGTCATTGCTAACGGCGGTGACGGATGCATCACGGCGTGGCTCGACTATCGCGACGGCTATTGGGAGATCTATGCGCAGAACGTGAGCCTCGGAGGGAACGCGTTCTGGCAAGCGAACGGTGTGCTCGTGACCATCGGCACGGTGGAACCGTACGAGCCGGTGATGGTGAGCGACGGCGCGGGCGGTGCCATCATCGCGTGGATCGACAATCGCGACGGCGCGCAGGACATCTACGCGCAGCGTCTCAATTTCAACGGCAATCAAGTCTGGGGATTTGGTGGTGTGGCGGTCCGTGCCTTCATTGGAGGCACAGCCGTGTTTCCACGCATGGTGGCCGACGGCCAGGGCAACGTGCTCGTGGCATGGCAGGACGATCGGGGGCCCGGCTACGACATCTATGCGCAACGCATCGATGCCATCACCGGGCAAATCGATTGGGCATTCAACGGAGTGGGCGTGTGCACTGAGTCGTTTGGCCAAACACTATGCGACGTAACGACGGACGGTTCGGGCGGTGCCGTGGTGACGTGGCAGGATGTTCGCAACGGTTTGCCCGACGTTTATTCGCAGCGCGTGAATGCCGCGGGCGGTACGGTATGGGACACGGGCGGCATGCCGGTGTGCACCGCCGCACAGAACCAGATCAATCCGCGCCTGGTGCACGATGGCAGCGGCGGCAGCATTGTGGCGTGGACCGACAAGCGGAGCGAGCCCTTCGGCGGCGACATCTACGCGGTGCGCATCGAGAACGCGGCGGGACTGTGGGGATACCCCGAGCCCGTGATCCTTTCCGTCACCGACGTCCCCAACGACCAGGGTGGCTTTGTGAACGTGACGTGGCGTCGCGGCGAGACCACGCTCAATTTCTTCCAGGTTTATGGCCGGCCGCAGGGCGCGGGGACGTGGGACTTTGTCAACGTGCAGGGCGATGACTCCAGCCCCACATGGACGATGACGGTTCCCACCACTGCCGACGCGGTGCCGGGAAATCCGCACACGCACGAGTTTCGCGTCGACGGTTACACATTTGGTTACGATGTGTTGACGGCGATCGCGACGGGATCGTCGGTCGACAATATCGCGCCGCCGGCGCCCACGCTATCGGGAGCGCGCAACGGCAACAACGTCGAGCTCTCGTGGAACGCGACGGCACCCGACATCGACCACTATGTGCTACAGCGCTCCGACCTCGGGCCCATCGTGGTAACCGGCACGTCGTACACCGACGTCGGTGCACCTTTGACCACGCTCTATTATCGCGTGAATGCGGTCGACATCCATTCCAACAGTGGGCCGAACTCGAATCAAGTGACGATCGACCACGCGACTCCGATTGGCGATACGCCAGTTTTGCCCTCCCAGCTCACGTTGCTGCCGAATACGCCCAATCCATTCAGCGCATCCACCGAGCTGCACGTTGGACTCCCAAAGGCGGGCGACGCGCATCTCGAGGTTTATGACGTTGCCGGGCGGCGCGTGTTCACGCGCGATGTTGGGCGAATAGCAGCAGGTTGGCGGAGAATCGACTTCGACGGCCGCGATGACCGCGGACAGGCGCTTTCGGCGGGTGTGTATTTCTACCGCGTGACCGTCGCAGGAGAAACGCTGACGCGGAAGATGGTGATCGCCCGCTAGCGGGCCACGCGCCTCCGTTAAGCGCCCAAGTCGAGCATGGTTCCGCGTCCGGCGCGTATGGCCCGATCGTAGACGATGACGGCGGCGGCGACGTCCTGCAGTGCGGTGCCGGTGCTGTCGAAAACGATCACTTCGTCGCGCGCGATGCGTCCGGGCCTCTTGCCGGCAATCACATCGCCGAGCTCTGCGTGCACGTCGTCCCTATTCATCAAGCGCTCCTCTAGCGCGTGGTGGAGCTCGCCGATCGCCGCGCACTGTTCCATGATATCGACCACCACTTTGCTGCCCGCCACGAGCGCCGGTTCGAGCTCCTGTTTGTCGTCGCTGTCGGCGCCGACCGCAGCGATGAAGGTTCCCGGCCGCACGTGGGATTTCCGCAAGAAACTACGGCGCGAGGGCGTGCAGGTGACGCACACCTGCGATCGTCCGACGGCTTCCGCAAACTCGCGGACGGGAACGATCTCGATCGCGAGCTCGCCACCGAGACCGGTTGCTAGGCGCTCGGCCGCCGCGAAGTCGAGGTCCCAGACGTAGGCGCGCTCGAGGTCGAGTACGCCCGTGAGCGCGCGCAGCGATACGCGCCCTTGATTGCCGCACCCGCACACGGTCACGGTCTTCGAGTCCGCGAGAGCGAGATGCTTGGCAGCCACTGCTGTCGCGGCCCCGGTGCGCACGATCGTAATTTCGATGGAATCCATGATCGCCAGTGGCCGGCCGTCCTCCGCGTCGCACAGAACTACGACGCCTTGGATGGTGGGAAGCCCGAAACGCGCGCGGTTCTCGGGAAAGTTGGCGTTCAACTTGGTAACGAAGCGGGGAAGAGGGTGATTCAAACCGGCGGTCTTCACGTGGAATCCGCCGCCAGGCACGTGCGTTCCGACGACTCCGGTGGGAAGCGCGAGGCCATCCGCGCGCGCCTGGAACGCGCGCTCGACCGCGTCTATGCATTCGCTCAATCCGAGCAGCTCGGCGACTTCGGAGCGCGTGAGCAGCAGCGTGGCGCTCATGGCTGGGCGTCGGCGAAAAGAGCGTCGTCGAGCCGGGAGCCGGCTGCGATTTCTACCGGGGCGCGAGAACGGCGGAATATGCGCGCGGCGGTGATCCCCTTGAGCACCGTCGCGCCCTTCTCCACGCGCACCATCGTGCCCTCGCGCAGACCGATCACAGGCACGTCGTTCTCTTCCAAGAACTGGTTGATGCGCTCCTCTTGCGTTTCGCCCATGTGCGTCGAACGCGGGTCGGGGTCGAGATAGTGCGGGCTGATCTGGAAGTCCACCAGACTGAGTGCGGCGAACGACGGTGGCTCGACCACCGGCATGTCCTTGGTGGTCTTCAGCGAAGGGCAGGCGACGATCGACCCGGCACTCGAGCCGACGTACGGCATGCCGGCGGCCACGCGCTCGCGAATCGGCTCCAGCAGACCGAAGTCGTAAAGTCCCTTGAGGAGTCGAAAGGTATTGCCGCCGCCGACGAAGATCGCGTCGGTGTGCTCGACGGCGCGCCGGGGGTCGTCCTCTTGCACCGACGCGAGGTCGAACCCCATCGCACCCAGTCGTTTTGAAGCCTGCGCCGCGTACGCCGCGCGGTCATAAAGTGCCAACGGCACGAACAGCAGGCGTCTCGCTCCACCGAGGAAATCGCGAATCTCGTTTTCGGCATGGTCGAGATAACCACTGCCGTGGAGCGTGGAGTTGCTGATCAGCAGAATTCTTTGCTTCGTCGATATCATGTCGAGCCTCCTGGAACTCAGCGCGTCAACCACTCCCGGCCGAGGCCGATAAGCGCACCCGCGACCACCGCCGTCAACACGTCGAGTTTGAATCGAAACAGGGCGACAAACGCCGCGGCCGCCAACCCGAGAGCCATCCAATCGAAGCCCGCACCCAACCCGTGCGGCGCCATCACGGCCGCGCCGAATACCACCGCCAGGTTCAAGACCACACCCACCACCGCAGCGGTAATTCCGGCCAGCGCACCCTGCAAGCGCCGCTTGCTGCGCAGCGACTCGATCCAGGGCGCACCCACCAGCACGAAGATGAAGCTGGGGAGGAACGTGACCCACGTGGTGAGCAGTGCGCCCAGCACACCGCTCGCGAGCGGCGACAAACCTTCGGGCCGCTGCCACGCTGCTACGAAGCCGACGAACTGCAGCACCATGATGAGCGGTCCCGGCGTGGTCTCAGCCAGTGCGAGCCCATCGACTGCCTGTGCCTGGGTAATCCAGTGGAACTGATTCACGGCCGCTTGCGTGACGTACGTGAGGATGGCGTACGCACCTCCGAAGGTGACGAGTGCTACCTGACTGAAGAAGCGGTACTCCTGTACGTGCAGGCTCGACCAGCCGCGCGCGAGCGCGAGCGCCGCCAGCGGAAGCATCCAAAGTGCGATTCCCACAATCAGTATTCGTAGCGCGTACCGGTACGACGGTGCAGTGCGACGTACGTCGGCTTCACTCGCGCTCGCGGTAATCGTCGGTGTGGGAAGTGCGGCGAACCCGATGAGCGCAGCGCTGAGCACCACCCATGGAAAAGGCAGGTGCAGGAAATAAATGCTGAAGAATGTCGCCGCCGCGATTGCATAGTGCCAGCGGGTTCGCAGCGCGCGCTTTCCGATTCGAACTACGGCGTCGACGACGATGGCGACCACGACCGCCTTGCAACCCCACAGAGCTGCCACCACCACGGGGACTCCGCCGAACGCGCAGTAGACAAAAGACAGAGCGAGCAGAATGAAGACGGATGGCAATACAAAGAGTGCGCCGGCCACGATGCCCCCGCGCACGCCGTGTAACAGCCACCCGATATATGTGGCGAGTTGCTGCGCCTCCGGCCCCGGCAGCAGCATGCAGTAGTTGAGCGCGCGCAGAAATCGCTCCTCGCCCACCCAGCGGCGCCGCTCGACCAGCTCGCGATGCATGATCGCGATCTGACCCGCGGGCCCGCCGAACGAGATGAAACCCAGCTTGAGCCAGAAGCGCAGCGCCTCACCGAAGGACACCTCCGGAATATCAGCTGCGGGCGCTGCGCTTGCGCGCGCCGGTGCGCGCGCGTCGCTTTCGGCCATTCGCTGTCCTCCGAGTGCTCGTGGTGTTTCGTTTCATGAGCTCGTACAGCCCGTCGAAGATGGGCAGGCAATGCTCGGCCAGCTTGCGGTCGTCGTTTACCAGTTGCGACAGCCCACGAATTACGCTGCCCAGTCCGCTCGCCTCCGGCCGATTGAACATGCCGTCTTTCAGATCGAGGTCGTGGACGATCTCTGCCAGCGCGCGCAAACCCGCGTCGTGGGTAAGTCCGAACGCTTTCAGCATCGTCTCGAACGTGCAATCCTGACCCTGGTGCGTGAAGTCGCCTTCGAACATGTCGAAAGCGATCGCATTCTCGACGCGCTCGCCTTCGTCGACGAACACGAAGCGCGCTTTGGCGTCGATGAAGCGCGTGACGAGCCACATCGAGGCCAGACGGTCGACGAAGAGCCCGCGTCGCGTTACCCAGCGCCGGCCGCGATATCGCGTCATTCCGACCAGCTCCGTTCGCGCTGCGCTCTCGGAACCGCGCCCGCCCTGGCCCGACTGAAGCGCCTTGCGACCACGTTCGTAGGCCGCGGTCGCGACCGCCCGGCCGGCGGCGTGAAAAAAGTCCGTCTCGACGATGCGCGCAAGCTCCTGCTGCGCTTTCTCCAGATCACTCTCATAACGCCGAGTGCCGCCCCCCGTTGAATCGACATTCCGCGGCCGTTCACGGATCGAGCGAACCAGCGCATCCAGCTCGGCGGCGAGCCGTCGGTAGTCCTCGTCGCGCGCCTTTCGAAACGCGGCCACGATCTCGTCGTCCGTGGCACCCTCCACACTTCCGGCGCGGAATACCGTCGCTTCTCCGCCGGCCGCTTCGACGTCGCGCTTCAGCCACTGGAAGTCTTCGTGCGTCTTCTCGTTGAACGGCAGCACGTAGAGCGAATTCTTGACGACGATCGCTCCCAGCTTCTGCAGCTGGCGCCAGATGCGAACGCGAACGCCGGTCGGCTTCGGCGGCAGCTGGTGCACGAAGAGGAGCCATTCGTAGCGAGTTTTCGGCGTCATGGAGTGATTGTCAGTAACAGTGGATTCACTGTAACAGGTGTTACATGAGCCGGGCAACAAGAAAAAAGGCAAAGATGGATCGTCAAGACCGAGTCCCTTGCGGACGATCCGCTGATTGGCCATCATCGAACGATGGCGCTTTCATCGTTCCATCCTGCCAGCGCGAGTTGGTTTCAAGAGGCCCTGGGCGCTCCGACGGAGGTTCAGGCGCAGGCGTGGCCGCTCATCCGCGAGGGGCGAAATGTCCTCATTGCGGCTCCCACCGGATCCGGCAAGACGCTGGCGGCGTTCTTTTCCATCCTCGATGAGCTCTTATTGGAGCGTCTCGCGGGTACTCTGGCGGATGAAACGCGAGTGCTCTATGTGTCACCGCTCAAGGCGTTGACGGTCGACATCCACAAGAACCTGCAGGATCCGCTCGCGGGGATCGAAAGGCGTTTGGCAGCGACGGGACAGGGTCCGGCGAATATTAGGATCCAAGTTCGGACCGGCGACACACCCGCGTCGCAGCGCGCGGCCATGGCGAAAACACCGCCGCACATTCTGGCGACGACGCCCGAGTCGCTCTACCTCCTCCTCACCAGCGACAGCGGGCGCCGCATGCTGCGCACGGTGCGCACCGTCATCGTCGACGAGATCCACGCCGTAGTGGGGAGCAAGCGAGGCTCCCACCTCGCACTTTCCATGGAACGGTTGGAGCGATGGACGGCGGCGCCGCCGATTCGCATAGGCTTGTCCGCGACGCAAAAACCCATCGAAGAAGTCGCGCGCTTTCTGGCCGCCGACCGCGAGAACGCCATCATCGACGCCGGTCACAAGCGCGCGCTCGACCTCGCCATCGAGATTCCGCGCTCGCCGCTCACCGCGGTCATGGCGCACGAAGTGTGGAACGAAGTTTACGATCGCTTGGTCGAGCTCATCGAAACGCATCGCACAACGCTAATCTTCGTCAACACGCGGCGGCTCGCCGAGCGCATGGCGCACAATCTCTCCAACCGCCTGGGTACGGAAGCAGTCACGGCCCACCACGGCTCGATGTCGAAAGAGAACCGCCTGGACGCGGAGGAGCGGCTCAAGGCGGGCAAGCTGCGCGCCCTGGTCGCGACCGCTTCGCTCGAGTTGGGCATCGATATCGGTGCGGTCGATCTGGTGTGTCAGATGGGATCGCCGCGCGTCATCCACGGATTTCTGCAGCGCGTGGGTCGGTCGGGGCACACGGTGGGGGGGACACCCAAGGGGCGGTTGTTTCCGCTGGGTCGCAGCGACTTGATCGAGTGCATCGCGATTATCGACTCGGTCCATCGCGGCGAGCTCGATCGCGTGGAGATTCCACAAGCGCCGGCCGACGTGCTGGCGCAGCAGCTGGTCGCCGAGCTGTCCTGCGGTGAATACCACGAGGATGAGTTGTTCGCGATGGTGCAGCGCGCGTATCCCTATCGCCACCTCGCACGCGGGGAATTCGACCGGGTGATGACGATGCTGGCCGAAGGGTTCACCACGCGCGCCGGCCGCCGCCGCGCGGACGTCCATCGCGACCTCATGAATAGTCGTGCCCGCGGCCGTCGCAACGCGCGGTTGACGGCGATCGTGTCGGGTGGAGTCATCCCCGACAATTTCGATTACGACGTGATCCTCGAGCCGCAAGGAGCGTTCATCGGAAACCTGAACGAAGATTTCGCCATCGAGAGCATGGCGGGCGACGTGGTGCAGCTGGGGAACCATTCGTGGCGCATCCTCGGCGTATCCAACGGACAGGTGCGCGTGGAAGACGCGGGCGATCTCGCCCCGGGCATTCCATTTTGGTTCGGCGAAGGACGTGGGCGCAGCGACGAGCTGTCGCACAGCGTGTCGCGTTTGACAGACGCCATCGCGCAGCGTCTCGAGAGCGGCTCGGAAGCAGACGCCGTTGGTTGGCTGACAAAGACGGCGGGCATCGATCGCGCGTCGGCGGAGCAAGCGGTAGCGTTTCTCGCGGCAGCGCGAGCCGCACTGGGCACCTTGCCGTCGTCGAATCAAATCGTGATGGAGCGTTTCTTCGACGAAGTGGGCGACATGCACCTGGTCATTCATGCGCCCTTTGGCAGCCGCGTCAACCGCGCCTGGGGCTTGGCCCTGCGCAAGTGCTTCTGCCGGAAGTTCAACTTCGAGCTGCAAGCCGCCGCCACCGAAGATGCGATTCTGTTGTCGCTGGGACCGACACACAGCTTCCCGCTGGACGAAGTGTTCGACTACCTGAGTCCCGTCAATGTGCGCGATCTGTTGGTGCAAGCCTTGCTCGACTCACCCATGTTCAAGGTGCGCTGGCGCTGGAACGCATCCACCGCGCTCGCGGTGATTCGCCGCCGTGCCGGCAAGCGCGTTCCGCCACAGTTCCAGCGCATGCAGGCCGAAGACTTGATCGCGGTGGTGTTTCCCGATCAGCTGGCGTGCCCGGAGAACTTGCCGGGCGATCGCGAGATTCCGGATCATCCGCTGGTGAAGCAGACCATCGACGATTGCTTGCACGAAGCGATGGACATCGATGGCTTCTTGTCGGTGCTGACGCGGTTACGCTCGGGCGAGATCGGCCGCATCGCGCGCGACTTGACCGAGCCGTCGCCGCTCTCCGAAGACGTGCTCAACGCGCGGCCGTATTCCTTCCTCGACGACGCGCCGCTGGAAGAACGCCGCGTGCAAGCGGTGCGCAACCGTCGCTGGCTGGACGCGTCGGAGGCGGCCGAGCTTGCGATACTCGATATCGAAGCGATCCAGAAAGTGCGGCAAGAGGCGTGGCCGCTGGTGCGCGATGCGTCGGAGCTGCACGATGCGCTCACACTCGGTGGGTTTATCACCGCAGAAGAGGGCGCGCGCGGGGATGGCGTTACCAGCTGGACGGCATGGTTTGACGAGTTGGTTGCTTTGGGGCGGGCGACGGAGGTTCGCGGGGTTGGTAGGGTTACCTGCCTGTGGGTCGCCGCAGAGCGCGCC
>JAICFA010000050.1 GCA_025923935.1 Candidatus Krumholzibacteriia bacterium | reverse complement strand
TGGAGCACATCCTCCAGCCCGAGCTCAACCCGGACTTGTACGGAAACATCTTCCACAAGGTCCGCATCAATTATTATCCGCCGCGCGGCGACAACAAGGAAGGCTGGGACAACATCGACATCTTCGGTTGGCTCGGCTATCCGATGCAGATCAAAGTCGACTTTCTGTGCCGCGACTCGATTCTGGCCGCACCGCTGGTGCTCGACTTGGCGCTCTTCCTCGATTTCGCGGAGCGCGCCGGCATGTCGGGCATCCAGGAATGGTTGTCCTTCTACTTCAAGAGCCCGCAGACCGCGCCCGGTTTGTATCCCGAGCACGATTTGTTCATCCAGCTCATGAAGCTCAAGAACAACCTGCGCTACACGATGGGCGAAGAGCTCATCACCCACCTCGGGCAAGAGTATTACGAATAGCGGGCCGGTCGTGCCGCTATCCGTGGTCGAGCCCTGGACTGACGCGCGGTGGGATGCCTACGTGGCATCCCACCCGCGTGCCACGCTGTATCACACCTCCACCTGGATCAAGCTGGTGTGCGAGATCGGGCGCTATCCATCGCTGTGTCTCGTGCACGAGGACGATGGCAACATCACAGGCGTTCTGCCGTTGGTTGCTGTCGATAGTCGGCTGACAGGAAATAGGATCTCGACGCTGCCTTTCTCCGATGTCTGCTTCGCGATTGCCGACGATGAAGAATCGGCGCGAGTGCTCCTCGAAGAAGCCCGCGCTACGCGCGGGCGGCGACGCGGCGCGGCCTTCTACGAACTCCGCGGACCAATCGCGCTGCGCGATGGTCGCGATATCGAACCGGACGGCTTCGCTCGCAGCACTCACTTCGCGAACTACGTGGTCCCTCTCGCGGGCGACACCGACGCAGTCTTCAAGACCTTCGCGCGTACCGCGGTTCGGCAAACCATCACCAAGGGTGCTCGGCTCGGCGTGACCGTGCGCGAGAGCGCAGAACCGCGCGACCTCGATGCGTTCTACGCGCTGTATGTGAAGAACCGCCGGCGCCACGGCATTCCGCCGCAGCCGAAGAGTCTGTTCGAGACCATTCTACGCACGATGACGATTTCGCCACGCGCGCGCTTGTATTTGGCCGAGCACGAGTCGAAGGCGGTGGCGGGATTGATCGTGATCCGGTTCAACGGCGTTACCTATGCGAAGTACGAAGGCGTCGACGAGACCCGGCGCGAACTGGTGGCGCTGTATCCGCTGTTTTGGAAAACCATCGAGGACGCCATTCACGCCGGCGATCGCCTCTACGATTTCGGGCGCACGGCCGGCGACAATCCCGGTCTCAATCAATTCAAGGAGCGCTGGGGAACGACGCGCGTCGAGCTTCCCTACTACTTCGATCCACCCGCCGAGGGCTTGAGCGTGGTGCGCAGCGATTCCCTCAAGTACCGCCTCTTCACCACCGCCTTCCGGCGCATGCCGGAAGCATGGTCGATCGCCATCGGACAGCGCATCTTTCGCCACTTCGGATAAACGAAAAGGCCCTCGCGCGAACGCGAGAGCCCTCTCGTAATGCTTCAACTGAGACGTCTAGTCTCTGTAAAGGGACTTGACCTTGCCCCAGGTCGACTCTTCGGTCGCCACCGTGCAACCACCGATGGTCAGCGTGATGTCGCGGATGTCGGCCAAATGTACCTGATCATCACGACTGAGGCCGGCGCACGCGCCACCAAGCGGAAAGTGGTCCGGTGGATCGAGGTCGCCGACAAAGGTGTTTCTCAGCCAAGCGCCGTTGGCGATCCCGTACAAACAACTCTGCGGGTAGCCATCGATGGTACCGGTGAACGAAAAATCGCTGTCCGAGCCCACCATCACGTGGTTCGCGAAGATCAGCGTACGGATCTCGGTAAACGTCGTGAACGATCCGGTGTAGCTTTGGCCGTTCGCCCACGGCAGCGCTCCGCCGCCGAGCCCGAACGTTCCGCCCGTGTAGTTCAGCGAGTAGATCTTGGAGCCAAAGCCGTTGAACACCAAATCCGCCTCCAAATTGACGCTGACCACCTGCGGACACTCCCACTTCCACTGGGTGCCTGAAGCCGGATACACTTCACCCGAAAACGCCTGCAGGTAATTGCCGACCGTCAAAAATCCGCCACCGTTCCATTCGCCGGTTTCGCGTCCCTCGATGAAGTCGCCGTCGCTGGACTTGTACACGCCGTTCAACGGCGCAGCGGCAAAAGCCGAAGTCGTACCGACTGCGAGAACAGCTGTCAGAATGATAGTCAGAATCGCATTCCGCATGTCGTCATGTTCTCCTTCGGCTAGTCTTGATACAACGCCTTTACGGCGCCCCAGGACCTCTCCTGGATCGCCACCGTTTCGCAACCGGTGATGACGAACGTGATGGAATCCACGTCGCCCCACTCACCGGTGTTGCCGTTGGGCGCGCACACGAACCAATCCCAGAACACCGGGTAGTTGGCCGGTAGCGGACCGTCGGCGACGGTGTCGCCCAGCTTCTCGACGTTGGTGATGTCGAGCGTCATGCACTCCTGGTTGAACTCGGTGAACGTCGCGGTCGCGTTGTGGTTGCGCACCGAACCCACTTCGACGAAGTTGGCGTACTGCTCGGTGACAATAGCGACCCAGGTGTTGATGTTCGCCAGATACGACGGCTGGTCGCCGCCCCACGGACCCGTGTTGGACAACCAGCAGTATCCGCCGGTGTAGGTCACGCGCCAGATCTTCTGGCCGTTACCGAGACCATTCACGGTGTTGAGAAGCAGCACCTTGCCCGTAATCCATGGGCAGTACCAGTGCCATTCGGTGCCCAACGTGCCGTTCCACGACTGCTCGTTGAGCGTGTTGTTGACGGCCAGCGGGCCGCCAAACCACAGTTCGCTGTAACGTCCCGGGAGCATGGTCCCGCCGATATCGGTGGACTTGTACGTCCCGTTCGCCGGCGGACCCGCCAGCGCTGGAACGCTGGCCGAAAGAACCAAAAGACCTACGATCACACTCTTCATTACTCCTCCTCCTTGCCTCGTCGTGAGTACTCCAGCGCGCACGTCGGCGCGGTGGTTCCATCTCGCTTCGAGAAGCCCCGTCGAGGCCAAATCAAAAAAATCGTCTGGGAACTATCGAGAGAGACGGTGTTGTTGTCGGGTACGACCCTGATGCGGCTCGCCATTGCCGCCCTCGCGCGCGGCAAATCGCTAGTGTTGCACCTCAATGCGGGACCGGTCGCGCCGAGGAATTGCGCGCGGGCCGGGTCCGTGTAGCACCCCATAGGCTACCACGGAACTCTACCGACGTCTACCCGGTCCTTTCCCACGGGCGGAACAAAAAGGCCCCCGCGCGGAAGCGCGAGGGCCCTTTCGTATTACTCTAGACTAAGACCTACTCGCGATACAACGACTTGACTGTGCCCCACGTCGCCGGCTGTGCAGCCACCGAGCAACCCGCGATCGTCAACGTCAGATCGCGCGTATCGGCCCAGTGACCCGTTCCGCCCGCAACGCAATTCGAGGTCAAGTTGGTCGGGTAGTTCGCGGGGGCCGCGCCATTACCCAACCACGCACCGTTCGCGATCCCGTTCACGCAGCTCTGCGAATAACCATTCACTTGGCCGTCGAACGAGAAATCGCTGTCCGAGCCCACCATGTTGCCGCCCGTGAAGAGCAGCGTCCGCAGCTCGGTGAAGCCGGTTAGGTTGCCGGTGTAAGCGGCGTCGCCGTTGGCCCACGGCTGTCCGCCGCTGCCGCCGAGCGAAAACGTGCCGCCGGCATACTCGATCTGGTAGATCCGGCTGCCGTTGCCGCCGAACACCAAGTCGGCGACCAGTGTTACCGTGACGACGTACGGACACGTGATCCGCCAGTCGCCGCCGAGCACCGAACCGTTCCACGCCAAGGCGTGCAGCACGTTCGCGGTGCTCAGGAAGTTCCCGCCGGCCCACGTGGACGTCTCACGACCTTCGTCGAAGTCGCCATCACTGGACTTGTACACGCCGTTCAGTGGCGGACCGGCATACACTGAGGCCGCGCCGGCCACGAGAACGGCTGACAGTATCGAAATCAGAATCGCATTCCTCATGCCTTCGTCCTCCTTGAGGGTCGCACGAACCCGCTTGAAAAATGCCGCGGGTGTGTGCATCCCGAATCAATGCCTTCGGACTCCGGTTGGTGTTTTGCCGTGCTGTGATGACCGGAGCCGACGACGGAAGTTTCGTTGTGTCTTGCCTAGTCTCTGTACAACGCCTTGACAGCGCCCCAGGACCTCTCCTGGATCGCCACGGTTTCGCAACCGACGATGACGAACGTGATGGAATCCACGTCGCCCCACTCACCGGTGTTGCCGTTGGGAGCGCACACGAACCAGTCCCAGAACACCGGGAAGTTGGCCGGTAGCGGACCGTCGGCGACGGTGTCGCCGAGCTTCTCGTTGTTCGTGATGCTGACGGTCATGCACTCCTGGTTGAACTCGGTAAACGTTCCGGTCGCGTTGTGGTTACGCACGGTGCCGACTTCGACGAAGTTGGCGTACGTCTCCGTGACGATCGCGACCCAGGTATTGATGGTCGCTAGATACGACGGCTGATCGCCGCCCCACGGACCGGTGTTCGAAATCCAGCAGTACCCGCCGGTATAGGTCACGCGCCAGATCTTCTGGCCATTACCCGCACCGTTGACCGTGTTGAGAAGCAGTACCTTCCCGCTAATCCACGGGCAGTACCAGTGCCACTCGGTGCCGAGCGTGCCGTTCCACGACTGCTCGTTGAGCGTGTTGTTGATGGCCAACGGGCCGCCGAACCACAGCTCGCTGTAACGTCCCGGCAGCATGGTCCCGCCGATATCGGTGGACTTGTACGTCCCGTTCGCCGGCGGACCCGCCAGCGCTGGGACGCTGGCCAATACGGAGAGAAGAATCACGATCACAGCCTTCATACTCCTCCTCCTTACCTCACTTTTTGAACGTGCTTCACCGCAATACACCTCGCGGTGATACCAATCTCGCTACGACTAGCGCCCCGCTTGGGAGCGTAGAAAAATCCAATGGGAACTATCGAGAGAGACGGGTGATGTTGTTAGGTACGACCCTGATGCGGCTCGCCTTGCCGCCCTCTCGTGCGGCAAATCGCTTGGTGCACCTCAAACCCGCCCAGTCGCGCCGAAGAATTGCACGCGGACTAGGCGCTATCCGTGTAGTGGCGAGATTTTACCACGCCCGTCGTAAGACGGTCAAGACGGGGTTTCGACAGGTCAGAAGTTGTCATTTTTTGAGGGAAGAATGGGCATAGAAAGCATGAACACGAGGCGGAATGGCGATCCCCAACGACCCAATCCGGGCCGGGGTGCGGATGCACTCGAATTCCAGCATGGCTTGCTTCATGTCCAGCCCGCCGCCAAACCCGACCAGCCGGCCGGTGCTGCCGATGACCCGGTGGCACGGAACCACAATAGGAAGGGGGTTCGACCCACAGGCGAGCCCAACCGCGCGCGATGCGTGTGGGTTACCCACCCGCTCGGCGACGGTACCGTACGAAACGGTTTCGCCGAACGGGATCCGCTCGAGCTCGGCGTAGACCGCCCGGCGGAAGTCCGACACCTCCATATAGAGGGGGAGCTGAAACGCCCGCCGGTTGCCCGCGAAGTATTCCTCCAGCTGGCGCGTGGCCTCGCAGTCGAGCTCGGGGTCGAAGCGCCAGCCGGGTTCGGCGGCCGAGTCGGAATCCTCGCGGATACCGACGCGGACCAAACCACGCTCGCTCCAAGCCACGAGGATCTTTCCAAATGGGGATGACAGGAACCGGTACGTGGTCAACATGGCGCCTCCTTGTGGCTCGATGGATACAAGGTGCACCGGATGACCGCCACCGCTAAATGAACGCCGAATCCCGCGTCAAAAGCGCGCGAAGAGCTGCTCGAGCGAACGCGGCTCGCGGTCCATGGTGAGCTTGCGCTGGTGCTCGAGCTTCTGCTCCATCGTCGCCAGGCCGGGGTTGCGGTAGAACACGCCGGTGTAGAAGCGGTCGCGGTTGAGCGCCAGCCGAAAAGCGGCGTCGATGCTGCGGGAATCGTGGTCGTCGGGAATCGGTGCGACGCGCTCCTTCATGAAGTCGAAGGTGATGACCTGGTTGAAAGTCGGACACGGCGACACCAAGTGCAGCACCGCGAATCCGGGGTGTGCCACGGCCTCTTGCACGAGCTTGGAAACTTGCTTCACGTCGGACGAAAACCCGCGCGCGACGAAGCTCACACCGTACGACAACAGCATGGGCAGCGGATCGAGGGGCGGATCTTCCAAACCGAACGGTGTGGTCCCCGACACCATCCCGACGGGCGATGTCGGCGAGACTTGGCCCTTGGTCAGTCCATAGATCGCGTTGTCGATAATGAGGTAGGTGATGTCGGGATTGCGCCGCGCGGCGTGCGGAATGTGTCCGCCGCCAATCGAGAAGCCGTCGCCGTCGCCACCGACTACAAACACCTTCAGATTCGGATTGGCCGCTTTCACTCCGATCGCCGTGGGCACGGCGCGACCGTGTGCGGTGTGGTACGCGTAGCTCTTGATGAAGTGAGAGAACCTCCCCGAGCAACCGATACCGGAAACGATGCAAATATCCTTAGGGTCGAACTGCAGCGCGGCCAGCGCCTGGGTGAAGGCGGCGAGATCGCCGAAATCACCGCAGCCTGGGCACCAAATGGGCTCGACGTCGTTCTTGTAGTCCTTGGCTTTGAAGGCAACTGCTTCACTCATGTGATTTCCTTTAGAGTTGATTCTCCAGCGCGGCTACGACTTCGTCGGCCGTGAACGGAAGGCCCGTGCACTGATTGACGGTCACGATCTCGGTGCCGTTGAGCGGCACGTGCGCACGCAGGTGCTGCGCGAACTGCGCGGTATGATTCTCTTCCAGCACGATGACTTTCTTCAGCGGCGACAGAAATCGCTGCACGGTTTCCACCGGGAGCGGGTTCAGCACCTTCGGATGGAAATGGGCAACGCGCCCACCGTTACCGCCTAAGCGGGTGATCGCCTCGCGGATCGTCCCCTCCGTCGAGCCCCAGCCGATGACGCCGACCGTGGCACGATCCCCATCGTCGAACACGCCGTCGCCGTAGGCGCCGAGCTCGCGCTCCAAGGTTTCCATCTTGCGGAAGCGCTTCGCCGTCATGCGCTCGCGATTCTCCGGGGTGTACGTCGCCAACCCGTGCTCGTCGTGCTCGAGCCCGGTCGCGACGAACATGCCGCCCGGTGTACCCGGCACCGACATCGGCGACACACCGCTTTCCGTGTCCTCGAAACGCGCGTAATCGCCGAGTGCCTCGGCGGCGGGGTTGGCACGGCTATCCAACCGAATCGACGACAAATCGGGCGTGTCCATGGTCTTGGTGCGATACCCCATCGACTGATCGCTCAACAAAATGACGGGCATTTGGTAGCGCTCGGCAAGGTTGAAGGCGCGCACCGCTTGCTGAAAGCAATCCTCGATGCTGGTCGCCGCCAGCACGATGCGCGGTGCCTCGCCCGCGCTGCCGTGGATGGCGTACATCAAATCGGCCTGCTCGGTCTTGGTCGGCATGCCGGTACCCGGACCGCTGCGCATCACGTCGACCACCACCACCGGAATCTCCGACATCGACGCCATGCCGATGAGCTCGCTCATCAGGCACAGGCCCGGTCCCGATGTGGCGGTCATCGCGCGCGCACCCGCGTACGACGCACCCAGACACGACGCGATGGCGGCGATCTCATCTTCTGCTTGGATCACGTTACCGCCAAACGCGGGCAAATGCTTCATCATGAACTCGAGCACTTGGGTGGCGGGGGTGATGGGATAGCCGGCGACATAGCGGCAGCCACCCGCGATGGCACCCATGCTCAACGATTGATTACCGGAGAGCACCACGCGCCCGACCGCTTTCGCGCCCGATGCGCGCGCGAGCTTCATGCGGACGAGGCGCGGGTCGCCGTTCATGTGCGAGAGCCCCGCATCGAACGCCTTCAGGTTGGTGGCGACCACCTCGTCGCCCTTGCGCTTGAACTGTTTCGCGATGAGATCGCGTGCGATGGGGGTCGGAATGTCGAGGGCGCCGACCAGTGTCGCGAGCGCGATGATGTTCTTCGCGATGCGCGCGCCGGTTTCTTTCATGGCGATTTCGTGCAGCGGAACTTCGATGCGCGCGTGCGGGAACTCTTCCGGGACCGTGCAGTGCTTGGGGTCGTAGAGCAGAACGCCGCCGGGGCTCATGCGTGAGGCCCACACATCGAACGCTTCCTGGTTGAAGGCCATCAAGAGGTCGGCGTCGCGGCCGATGGAGCCCACCGGCGAGGTGCTGATACGCACCTGCATCATCGCGAGACCGCCCTTGATCTCGGCGGGGTAGGAACGGAAGGTAAATATTTCGAGGCCCGAATCGACGGCGGCGCGGGTCAGAATCTCCGCGGTGCTGATCACACCTTCGCCGCCTTCGCCGGCGACACGAACCGTAATGTCGCTGCGCGGCATAATGCCCCTATCGGCTCCCATAGAGGGAGCACATTCGCAGTATAACAGATAGCCGCCAGCCGCGCAGCGGCTGGCCGGGTCCTATTGCGACTGGGCTCGCGAATCGACGATGATGTGCGATATGCAGCCAAGATCCATCCTTGGAGTCCTTTTCGCGATCGTCCTGCTGCCAGGCTGCCGCGAGAATCGCAGCCACACTCACCGAGCATCATCGTACGCAGGAGCAACCACGATCGATGTCTCTCACATCCGATTCGACGACGGTGACACCTTCATGTACCGCGACGACGCCATTCGCATCCTCGGCATCGATACGCCGGAGATTACCGAGCCCGACGTCGGCATCTTCGAAGATCAACCGTACGGCCGCGACGCCGCCGATTCCACACGCGCGCTCATCACCCGCGCGCGACGCGTCGAAATCGCCTACGACGGCCGCGACATCTACCAGCGCCGTCTCGCGCACATTTTCGTCGACGGAGAATTACTGGCGGTGAAGTTGTTGGGGATGGGACTGGCGTACGAGAACGTGAGCCACTTCGGCGACAACGGATTTCCCGACCTCGCCGACCGCATCTTGCAAGCGGCCCACGACGGACCGAAGCCGCGCTTCGAGCCACCGCATCAGTGGAGAAAAAAGCACCAGAAGAAACCGGTGGCTGAGAGGACGCCTACGGGCGCACGGGGATGAAGAGCTCGGCCCGGGTCTCGCCGCCGCGGCTGTCGCGCACGATGACATAGACCGGATTCCCGCCCAGACAGCACGACGTCGGCGTGTAGGTCGCCTCGCTGCCGCTGCCTTGCACGTAGCCCGAATTCGCCGCCCATTCGAAGGTGAGGCGGTCGCCGTCGGGGTCGGTAGCACTGCAAATCACCGGGCACAGATCACCGAGATAGACTTGGTCGTTGATGCCGACCGCGAGTGAGCTCACCACCGGTGCCCGGTTGTCGGGGCGAAGCGGGCTGCCTTCGCAGCCAACGAGGCCAACGACCGAGAGGGCCAAGAATGAGGCTTTGAGGATATTGCGTGTCATGCGGTTCCTTCCACAGGGGAGGGTTCCGGAATGATAAGCCGCCCGGCCACGAAGCCGCAAGCTCTTTGGAATGAAGAAAAAGGGCCGGGCGGTAGTCGTCCACCCGGCCCCGCCGTTTCAGCGCCTCCCCAATCAGTTAAGGCAGCTCTTGGGGTGTCGATTCAATGATGACGGCGCCTTCTCGGAACGCGGCGACCTGCCAGCGAACCGCGTCGCTGGGAAGCGACGAGCGGTCCAGCGTCGCGCGCAATTCGGTGGTGGCCACCATGCGCGCGACCTCGGTCAGGTTGTTACGCAACAGAACCACCTGATACTGATCCGCGTCGGGTACCGCGTTCCAGCCGAGCTCGATCGATCCGTTCGCGAGCGTACGCGCTTCCAGTACGCTGAGCTCCACGCGCGGCTCACCGCGCAGCACCACACCATCCCCGCGGTCCATTTGCTTGGCGATGAGCGTCGCACCCACCACGACCACTGCGGCGGCAACCGCCCAACGCAGATTCGGCCACCGAAACCGCACCGGTGGTGCTACCTCCACACCTTCGACGCGCTCGCCGATGAAGCGAGCCAAGTGGCGGTCGGCGTCTGCGACCCTCGCTCCGCGCGGTGCCTCGGCGCGTAAGAATTCTCGATACGCCGTCATGGCGGCGCTGCAGCGCGGACACACGTCGGCGTGACGGCGCATGGGGTCGTCGGGGCTCAGGGTCTCCAGCGTTCCCAGCGCTTCTATGGGGATGCACTTATCCATGGCGCTCCTCCCTCTCTAATTTTTGCACGAGTCATGGTTTCCATTCCTCGCGCAGTTTGCGCCTGGCGCGCTGCAGAACCGCCCGCGCGCCGGATTTGTGGTCCAACTTCAGGACCGCGGTAATCTGGTCGACCGACATCAGGTCCACATACCGAAGCCAGATGGCCTTGCGCTCTTCGTCGTCGAGAACGCGGGCGGCCAGCTCGACCAGCTTCTCGCTCTGTATCTGCGCCTCCAGCCGCTCGTCGAACCGGTTCGCTTCGTCGATGAGCGAATCGGGATCGACGTCCGTCCATTGGTCGTCGCGCCGGATCTCGTTCAGGCAACGATTGCGCGCGATGGCGTACAGCCAGGACGAAAACGCCGCGCGCCCTTCGAACTCGCCCATGCGTTGGTACGCCGCGAGCAGCACATCCTGCGACATGTCCAAGGCACGTTCGTGCTCGCCCACATAGCGAAAGCACCACAGGTACACGGGACGGCGATAGCGCCTGAGCAGTTCGCCGGCGGCGGCACGCGCAGCCGTGCTGCCGAGCGATGCGCGCGCTCGGTCGAGCAGCTCCCGGTCCGAGAGCCGGTCGACCGGCTCGGCACCGGCCTTCATAGGGTGAGACATTGGAAGCCCCTTAGCGTCACATAAAGATTACGCCGCTATTGTACTCCGCCTCCTGGTTAGAGCCCAAGCCACTACCGCGATGGCAGTTAGCGCCAAGGCGGCGATGCCGTAACGGGTCGCCGGGGAGCGCGGCGCCACGCGGGCGGTAATGTCGCCGTCGCCGATGACCACAAACCCAGCCCAGTAAAATGGATGCGGCTTTTTTTGCCGGACCTCGAGCTGGGCCGCGCGCAACGACCCCTCCACCGACTTCCCTTCCGCCAGGCCGCGATAGAACCTTTCCATCAAATCCGCGGTGACGCGGTCGTCCACTTCCCAAATGCTCGCCACGACCGAGCGGGCGCCGGCGGCGAAAAACGCCGCCGCCACTCCGAGCACGCCTTCGCCCTGCGTCGCGCGGCCGAGGGCCGATTCGCACCCGGAGAGCACGACCACACGCGCGTTGCTGTGCGCTGCCGCGATGGTCGCGGCGCGCGCGTAGGGATCCGACATGGTCGCGGAGTCTTGCGACGCGGCACCGTCTACGCCCAGCAGAATTCCCGAATGCCACGGCCGTTCCGAATCGACGCGCACGTGCGAGGCCACGTGCACCACGTCGTATTGGGCGATGGCGTCGACGAAGCCGGCGCGGTCCTCGGCGCGCAAGCGGTCGACGTGTTGGTACCGGCTCGCGAGCTTTCCCACTTCGCGGCGCGCGCCTTGGAGCTCGTCCGCCTGTGATGCCAGCGCCAGCACCGAAGCGGCGTCGCCGCGTGCATACTGCGGCGGCGTGCGTGCGCGTAGCACGTTCCACAGGCTCGCCGACGGAATGCGAACCACTTCACGCTCCAGCAAGAGGGGTTCGCCCGACGGGCCGATGAGGGTCTCCATCGACAGCGCCGCCAGCCAGGCGTCGGTGGCGACGAAGAGACGGTTGCTGTTACCGAGTATCTGGTTCACGCCGCCGAGCAAGCTCTTTCCCAGCGATTCGGCGGCGGCGCGCGTCTCTTGCGGCTCGTCCTTGCCGGCCGGCGGTTGCGCGAGCAAGCGATGGTAGCGGCTGACTTGGCGACGGATATCGCGCGCGCCCGGGATGCGGCTCATCACCAATTCGCGCGTGGTGACGGCGAAGGCGATGATCTCGTTGCCGGCCAGCGTGTAGTCGAGCAAACATTCGCCGTCGCGGAGGACCGTCGCTTGCAGAACGTCGGCGCTGACGGGCTGCGCGAAGGCAGCGTCGATGTCGTGGGCGCGGCGCGGATCGGCCAGACGCTCCAACAGCGTGCGCGCCTTGATTTGCTGGAGAAAATCGAAGAGGCTCCGCTCGCGTGCGGCGCGCGTCGCGTCGCGCGGCCAATCGAGTAGCACCGGACTCAATTCCACCAGCGGCTCGGCCAGCGAGATGCGCTGCGCTTCGCGCACACTGAACTCGCTGGGGCGCGGCGCCGAGGCGAGAAACATGGCACGCGCGCGCTGGAACCACGCGTACGCGAGCTGGGGCTGGAACGCTTCCCGCAGACACATGCCGAGCTCAGTGGCTGCGATGACCGCACCGGTGGTATCGGCGCGCGTGGCCGCGTCGTCCCACGCGGCGCGCGCGGCGCGGCCAGCGCGGTCGATGTCGCCGCCCATGCGCAAGCACTTCGCCCATGTCGCGAAACCCAACATGCGCCAGCGCGACGGGGCGACGCGCGACAGATCGACGAAGTGCGTGTCGAGCATCGCCAGTGCGGCACCCACGCTGTCTTGCGCGAGGTAGGCGTGCGCGAGCCCGGTGGCAGCATCGACGCGATCTTCGATCGACCCGTGAACCGCCAAGGCACTGCGGAAGCACGCCACCGCTCCCGCGTAACGCCCTTGGGCTGCGCGCACGTCGCCCAGATCGGTACGGAGGTTCAAGATGCCGGTGGTGTTCTGCCACTCGCGCGAGTACGCGATCGCATCCACCAACACCGACTCGGCAGCCGAGTAGCTGCCCAGCAGCACGTTCATGTCGGCCACGTTGCCGGCTTGGATGGCAACGTCGGGCGCGCGCACAGCGCGCTTCAAGTCGTACGCGCGGCGGAAGTAGCGCGCGGCCACCGCCAAGTCGCCGCTATCGACTTCGATGGTGGCGAGGTTGTTCCAAATATCGGCTTCCTGCCCGCGGTCCCCGACGGCGCGCGCCAGCGCGAGTGCGCGCCCATAGGTGGCGCGCGATTCGGCGATGTTGCCTTCGCGCTCTTGCACGCGCGCCAGTCCGATCAGTGCGGTCAACTCTTGCGGCTTGCGGCCCGCGTCGCGAAACGCGGCGATGGCTTTCTCATAGTCGGTGTGGGCGGTGCCCAGCTCTTCGCGCAGCAGGTGGGCGTAGCCCGTGAGGAGATGGCCCCAGCCTTCGTTGCGACGGTTGCCGATCGCTTGCGCGAGGGGAATGCGCTCCGCGTTCATCGCCAGCGACTCGTCGATGCGTCCGTCGACCACGGCGAAGAAGCTCAGCACACCGACGGCGTTGACGAGACCGAGGGTGTCGTTTTCGGCGCGCGCGATGGCGAGGGCGCGCTCCAAGTCGGCGATGCCGCCCGGCAGGCGCAAGAGCTGCCGGGCACGCGCACGTTGGTAGGTCATGCGCCCCACACCCACCGAATCGCCGCGCGCGCGCGCACGCTCGAGTCCGCGTTGCGCGAACGCGCGGAGCGAGTCGATGGCATTGGCGTCGAAGAGCGAATCGGCGGCGCGGTCGGCGGCGCCGGCGCTGTGCAGGGTTCGAACGGCGCGCTGAGTCGACGCCGCGGACGCGGCGACCAACGCGACGATCACAATCGACAGAGTGCGGCGCACCTCTAGGCAGACCTCCGCGCCTACCCTAGCGGAAGTGGCGGGAGTCGCCTAGAGAGAAGACGCTGGTTACTCTTCGCGCGGATCGGAACGGCCGGTGACCACCTTGACGGTGGTGATCAGCTGGCCGGCGTGGCGGGTGGTGTGTTCGGCGGCGTGAAAGAGAACGCCCAGCACCGTCGACGGCAAGAGCGAGCGTCCGATGCGGCGCTCGGCGGTCAAGGCACCTTCCGAGGTGCAGCGCAGCTGGCGGAGGGCGCGTTCTACCGACGTGGTCACCAGCTCGATCAAATCGTCGGCGCCGGCGTCGATCTCACCGCTTTTTTCCAGCGCCAGCGCCATACGCTGCGAGTCAGTCAGCGTTTCGCCGCGCGCGTACGTCATGAGCCGGTCGAGCGACTGCGCCATGTGGAACATGTGAAAGCCCGCCGA
>JAICFA010000049.1 GCA_025923935.1 Candidatus Krumholzibacteriia bacterium | reverse complement strand
GCTGTCGCAAACTATGACTGTCAGCGTTGACCCGACTGGCAGACTACATTACGCAGCGCTTCTCGGTCCGGATCGTCACCACGGAACTGAAATGTTCTTTGAGGAGATCCCAGATACAATTGCTAGCTTGATTAATAAGGTCACTTCCTGATGTCCGAGGTAGAGAAACTTGACGACACTGAGCTGCTTGCCCGCTTTATTACAGATAAAGATTGGATCCGCGCGGACCGAACGATAAGACCAAGCGCTTTTATCCCGCCAAAGAATCTTCAGCTTTCTGTTACGCGCCATGTCGGCATTTCGGAAGGGACGTTGACCGAACTTGGAAAGGCTGTAGCTGCGATTGTAGCGTTAAAGCGGACCGCCGCGTATTGGGGACGCGCCGACTTCCGCGTTGCAACACCATCGGAACTTGGCCTTGAATGCGTCGCGGCTCCGCGACCAGAAAACGGCAACCATGCCCATATTGTTCGTTGGCCCTCCTCTAAGGACGAGCGGAGTATCATAGCTCTGGAGATTTCGAAACGAGTGACATCCGTTCTCCTGTGACGATCTGGATGACGACATCTGGGAAGTGACTGCCCTCGTCAACCGCTGTTGATCTGCGAGTTGCTGAAACTCCGCTTGTATGCCTCTTGTGGGGCGCCAGGAAAATCTGTACCGAAAGGACCCGCCGTGAGACAGCAATTCTCGACCCTGTCGCTCGTTCTCCTGTCCCTCGCCCTCTTCTCCGTGGGTTCGCATTCCCGCTTGGTCGGCGCGCAGACGCACGACGAAAAAATGACGCCCGCGCGCAGCGTCGACGGACAAGTGCTCCGTTCGACCGGGATGCCCTCCGTCGCGATCGAGTTCGATGAAGAGTTCAAGTACGCGGGTACCCAGAGCTTCGTTCTGTACGACGTGGCCAATTGCGAGCAGCACTTTTTCGTCGATGCCGACGACAAGGGACGAGTCAAAGGCCTCTACTGGATTCAGTTCGAGGGCTACTTGCCGGACAACACCAAAAGCTACAACTACAAAGTCACCAAGACGGTGGACATCGGCGGGCTCGACTTCATCGCCGATGCGTACGCGCGGACGACGGTGGGTAGCACGGGGAACCCTAACTCCGACGGCAACCGCGCGCGTGCGTTCCTCGAGAGCAAGGGCTTCGATGTGGCGGACCACATCATGTCGCAGCGCTTGGTCCATCTGATCGGCGACGATAAGCGCAACGAGCTGATGATCATCTACAGCGAGGAGATCACGTCGCGCGGACTGACGGCCGCAGACGTATCCGAGGGCGGTCGCGCCTACATCTATTGGGACGACCTCGCGAAGGGACTCCTGGACCGAGCCCTCAAGAACATGAAGCTCACCCGCGACTGAAGGCCCATCGGTTAGAAACAACGCCCTTGTGCGAAGAGGATATGAGGATTGACCCTCATACCGGTTTCCATCAGAAAGGGCGGCCCAATGACAAAGCGCAGTCTTCGGCTCGACAAGGAGATGCTGACGTCCGTCGGGAGCTTTCGCGCGGACGGCGGAACGACCACGATCTACACCGTCATGTCGCTCATCAAGCTTTCTGAGTACCTATACTCCCTCATGGATGAGCCGTTGGACGGCCCGGGAGGAGGAGGCGGTGGCCAGGACACGCCTCAATCGTGCAATGGCCCGGGTACCTGCGGAACCTGCTGAACGCACCGCTCGCCACGACTTGCGATGAATGGGCGCCCATTTGGCGCCCATTCCTTTTTCTGCGGCAACCTTCCGCCAGCCCGTCTCGTACGTGCTAGAAAATCAGCACCGAAAGGACCCTCATGACACAGCGATTTGGGACTCTGTCGCTTGTTCTCCTCTTTCTAACCCTAATCTTCGTCAGCCCATACGCCCGCGCGGCGGGGGTCGCCGCGCAGAAGCTGGACGCCGCGGCTGCAGCCTTCGACAAGGAAGACTGGGTCACGGCGGCCAAGCTTTACCGCGAGCTCGCGACCGACAACCCGGTGAACGGGATGTTCTGGTACGAGCTTGGCAACGCGGAATACAACCTCAAGAACTACCGCGAGGCGATTGCCGCCTACGGCCATGCCATCGACGTCGGCCACTTGGTGGGAGTGAGCTACTACAACCAAGCGTGCTGCTACGCACTGCTGGGCGAAACCAAGCCGGCCATCGACGCCCTCGACACCGCGATCAAAGCCGGGCTGCGCAATCGCGAGGAAATGATTCGTACCGACGAGGATTTCAAAAGCATTCGCAATACGCCGGAGTTCCAAAAGCGTATCTTGCCGGATCCGCCGCTCAACATTTCCCGCGTCGACGGGTGGCGCATGGATCTCGACTATCTCACCAAGCGTGTCGCCGAGACGCACTACGATCCGTGGGCGCACATTTCGCGTGCCGAGTGGGACAAAGAGATCGCGCGCATCTCCAAAGCGGTCCCGGAGATGAAGGACTACCAGATTATCGTCGCCATGGTGCAATTGATGGTGCGGCTGGGCGACGGCCACACGGGTTTGGCCGCGCCGCGCAACGGGAAATACGCGTTCCACCGGCTGCCGGTGGTGTTCTACGACTTCAAAGACGGCTTGTTCATCAAGACGGCGGCTCCGGATTACGCGTCGCTGGTGGGACAGAAAGTGGTTCGTATCGGTGATCTATCCACCAAGGACGCGATGGCGCGCATCAAGACCACGGCACAGCGCGACAACGATCAGGGTGCGCGGTGGATGGGCCCCCGCTACCTGACGCGCATCGAGTATTTGGATGCGCTGGGCATTTCGAAAGGACTCGACGCGGTCGAGCTGACGCTGGTGGATGCGAACGGGAAGGAGACGCGTACCACCCTCAAGGCCATCCCGTTCCCCGGCGACAACCCGCACGACCAAGAAGTCATCCCCGACAACTGGATCGACATGGCGCCCAAGACGGAACCGCTACCGCTGTGGCGCAAAGAGCCGGATCGCTACTTCACGGTCGACTACTTGGACGATTCGAAGATCGTGTACGCCAACTTCCGTGCCGTGCTCGATTCGCGGCAGGAGACGCTGGCGGCGTTTGCCAACCGCACGGTCGATCTTGCGGAAGAAAAGAAGGCCAGAGCGCTGGTAATCGACGTGCGCCTCAACAACGGCGGCAACAACAACCTGGCGCGGCCGTTCCTGTATGCGATCGCGGGCTCGAGCTTCAATCAGACCGGCAAGCTGTTCCTCATCACCGGGCGCGAGACCTTCAGCGCGTGCCAAAACTTCTCCACGTGGATGGACCGGGGCACCGCGGCGCTGTTCGTGGGCGAGCCCACCGGCTCGAGTCCGAACTTCGTCGGCGAGGGCAACGAGATCCGTTTACCGTACAGCGGACTCATGGCGAATGCATCGTCGCGCATGTGGCAGGACTCGTACTCGGAAGACCAGCGCGTGTGGATCGCGCCCGAACTGGCCGCGGAGATGACCTCTGACGACTATCGCACCAATCGCGACCCGGCGCTGGCGGCGATCTTGGACTATCTGGCGATGCGCGAGACAGCGCGGCCGTAAGCACAACCGTTACGGTTGTACGCACTTTTTTCACAAGCGCCGCGCGACGTCAGAAAATAAACCGCTTTCTCCGCGGCGCTGTTGTTCGCTTCACCTTCGCGCGCTTCATCGGCATCGGTGTTAGCGCCCATTTCACGCCCAGCTTCTTCGCCAGCTCCATCGCATCGAAGGGCGCGTGCGCCTTGATGTCGTTATCGAAATACACGTACGCGTCGCGATTGTCGCGTGTCCACGCACGGATCTTCTCCGCCCACATCTCCAGCGCCTTGTCGCCGTAGCCGCTGGTGTACAACACCTCATCGCCGTGTAGCCTTATGTAGCTGAAATCGGCGGTTTGCTCCTCCATCAGCGGCCACTTGCCCGCGGTGTCGGCGACGACGAGTGCGATGTTGTGCTCGCGCAGAGACTGTAGGAACTCGTCGTTGCGAAAGCTTTCGTGGCGTATCTCAACCGCGTGGCGAAGCACGCCCGTGGTTTTGCTGTCCAAATAGGTCCGACCGTCTACGACGCCGGTGTGATGTTGGGCGTTCGCTACGGCGAGCTTGCGAGTGGTTGGCAAACGGTGCAGGAAATCGTCGAACGTGGGTTTGTCATAACGAAAATTGGGCGGGAATTGCCACAGGATAGGCCCTAGCTTCGCCTCCAACGCCAGCACGCCGGACGCGAAAAAGTTCGCCATCGGGCCTTCGATGTCGCGCAGCCGCTTCAGGTGCGTGATGTAGCGCGGGCCCTTGACCGCGAACACGAAGCCATCGGGGGTCTCGTCGCGCCAGCGCGCGTAATACTCCGGACGCTGCAGCGAATAGAACGAGCCGTTGAGCTCGATGGAGTTGAAGAGCTTGCTGGCAAACGCGAGCTCGTCGCGTTGGCGCAGATCGTCCGGATAGAACACGCCCCGCCACGGTTCGTAACGCCAGCCGGATATGCCTACGCGAATCGCCATGCGTCCGCCGCAAACTTGCTGGTCATTGCACTCTGCGACGCGTGAGGAAGCTCACATTGCCATTCTGCCGCCATCGTGAAGCGCATCACGGTGCGCGCGCGCGACAAAGGCGAGGTTTCCATAGACGAAACCAAAACTCCTCCGAAGGGAGCCCACATGCAGGTTCGAAACGTTGTGTTCATGGTAGTACTCGCGATCACCGCGTTCGGCCGAGCCGGCGCGGCTCATTCGCAGGACGTCATTCACAACCACCTAAACGAGATCGCAGTCAAGGCGAAGGCGACTGATGATGCGGCGCAAAAACGCGCCATCCTGAGCGAGGGAATCGACCGGCTGGCCGGCGCGGTGCATACCGCTAAAGGCTCGCCCGTTCTTTCGCCGGAAGACGCGGCGGACCTGGAGCGCATCGAAGCGACACTGCGCGACAAGAGCGACGAGCTCGCCGGACGCAACGGTTTCGACCGGGTGCCCGACGATCAGCTCAACGCTTTCTCCAATTACGTCGTGCAGGACATGCAACAGGCCCGCAGCACGGTCACCATCGGTGTCGTGACGCTCCTGCTAATCATCATCATTATCATCTTGATTGCGTAGGAAGCGGCACCGGCGGGACGGTGCTGTAACATGTATGCGAGCCTTCCTTCATAGACCGAGAACCGGCACCGTGCGAGAGCGCGGTGCCGGTTTGTCTCTGGGGCTCCTGTTCCTAGGGCTCCTGTGCGCGTCGTGCAGCTCGCAGCCGCCGGTAGAGGACGCCGAGCCGCGAGCAGCACCGCGCTATTCACTGGTCTTCATGATCCATGGCGACGGCGACTATATCTACCACGACACCGACGGAAAACGTCACGACGCCGACAAGGCCGTGCTGGCGGAGGCGCAGCGGGTGGCCGAGCACAACCCCAACGCCGAAGTATTCATCTTCCACCAGAAATCGCGCAGCAAGCGGCTGTTCCTGATACCGCGCAAGGACGGGGCGGCGTTCTATTACCGCCACGGACGCCTGCTCGAGGAAGAGTCGTACTGGCGCGACCAGGGTGCATCACGCTTCGCATCCGAGATCGAAATCTTCGAAGCACTGACGACCACGCGTGCGCATCCCGCGATCACCATGTTTTTCTACTTCGGCCACGAGATTCCGGAGTTCGACGGCGCGGGCTACGATCGCTCGTACCCGGACAAGTCGTTTACGGTCCCCGAGCTGGTGTGCGCGCTGCACCGTATGCGCGGCGAGTCGGAGAAGGTCGACATGGTGGTGCTGGGCACGTGCTACGGCGGCTCGCCCTACACCATCGGCTGGCTCGCGCCCTATTCGCGCTACATCGTTGCCTCCCCGGAGAATCTCCATCGTTCCTACTTCGATCTGTCGCCGCTGGAGAACCTCGCGGGTCCGTTCGACGCCCGCGAGTTCTCGGTTGGGTTCGCGCGCAATGCGTTCGACCGGTTGGGCCGCGACATCCAAACCGGCATCTGTGTCGCGGTGTACGACGCGGGCGCGGTACAAAGCTATCTCGACTCCGTCGACGACGCCTATTCGCAAACGTTGTCGTCGTTGAACGGTCGCGCACGCGAAAACGTCAAGCGCTGCGACTGCGCCCGCGCCGAAGGCTACGCGCTCCCCGGCATGCACGACGGCGTAGAGGTGCTGTACCGCGCGTCGCGCTTTGGACGCGCGAAGACCATGTCGTCCCATTCGGGCTGGAGCTGCTGGAGCGCCAAGCCGGGGGACTGACGCGAACCCAGTCGATGGCAGGCCCGCGGTTTCTCTGCTAGACTGGGGCGCATGTCGAACAAACTGAGCTCCATCCTCTCCGCCGAGCTCGCCGCCATCCGCGAAGCGGGCCTCTACAAGGACGAGCGCATCATCGACACCCCGCAGGGTGCCGCCATCAAGGTGGCCGGCGCGGGCGCCGAAGTCCTCAATTTCTGCGCGAACAACTATCTCGGGCTGTCGTCGCACCCCAAGGTGATCGACGCCGCGCGCCAGGCGCTCGACCGCTGGGGCTACGGACTGTCGTCGGTGCGCTTCATTTGCGGCACGCAAGACATCCACAAGCACCTCGAGCGCAGCCTCGCCACCTTCATGAAGACGGACGACACGATTCTGTACGGATCGTGCTTCGACGCCAACGGCGGGCTGTTCGAGACCATTTTGACCGACCAGGACGTCGTCATTTCCGACGAGCTCAACCACGCCTCCATCATCGATGGGATACGATTGTGCAAGGCGGAGCGGATGCGCTACGCCAACGGCGACATGAATCACCTGGAGGATCGCCTCAAGGAGGCTGCGAACTTTCGCCTCCGCATGATCGCCACCGACGGCGTGTTCAGCATGGACGGCCATGTCGCCAAGCTCGAAGAGATTTGCAACCTGGCGGAGAAGTACGACGCCATCGTGATGGTGGACGATTCGCACGCCACCGGCTTCATCGGCAAGACCGGGCGCGGGACACCCGAGTTCCACGCCGTGATGGGGCGCGTCGACATCATCACCTCGACGCTCGGCAAGGCCATGGGCGGTGCCTCCGGCGGGTTCACTACCGGCAGCAAGGAAGTCATCGACATGCTGCGCCAGCGCTCGCGTCCCTACTTGTTCTCCAACACGCTGGCGCCGCCGATCGTGGCCGCGTCGATCGCCGTGGTGGGTCTATTGGAAGAGAGCACGCAGTTGCGCGACCGGCTGGAAGAAAATACGCGCTACTTTCGCACCGGCATGACGGCGTGTGGGTTCAACATCATTCCCGGCACGCACCCCATCGTGCCCATCATGCTAGGCGACGCCAAGCTCGCGCAAGACGTCGCGCGCGAAATGCTGAGCGAAGGGATCTACGTGATCGGGTTCAGTTATCCGGTGGTGCCGAAGGACAAGGCACGCATTCGCGTGCAAATCTCCGCCGCGCACAGCAAGCCACAACTCGATCGCGCGCTGGAAGCGTTCAAGAAAGTGGGACAAAAGCACGGCCTGTTCTAGTTGATATTCGATGCAGGAGGCGCACCCATGCGCAGACGCTCAGCCTTGTGCGCAGTACTTCTCTCCATCACATTGCCGGTGATCAGCACCGCGGCTCTCGCCAACGTCGTCATCAGTGATGACGACTTCGTTCCCGCCGAATGGATCGTCACCGTCACGGGGGTGACCAACGGTGCCACCCACGCGGAATCACGGCCGACGACCGGCGGGAATCCGGCCGAGTACCGGCACATGACGCACACGCTGCCGGCCAATTCCAGTATCACCATCGTCCACCTCTACATTGCCGGCACTTATCATCCCTGGATCGACGGCCCCGTCACCGCCATCGACTATCGTGAGGACCGCAGCCAAACGTCGCCTCCGTTCCCGGGTTCGTCGGTGGGTGCCACACCGTTGATCGTGCAGGATGGCATCAATTACTTCGGGCCCAGCACCACCTTCACCCACACGTCGTGGGGCACGAGCTCGTTATTTGGTTTGACGGCGAACGATTTCACCTCGGCCACCAACACGCACCCCGATTTCAGCGTCTGCGGCGGACCGCTGCAGTTCGGCTTCGCGCGCAGCAATACCAACTCCGGCGCATCGTCGTATGCGACTAACCATGGCATCGACAATTTCACCGTGACGGTGCGCAACACGCTGACTGGAGTCGGTTCGACGGGCGCGGCGCCAGCATCGATCCGCGTGGTGAGCGCGAATCCGTTCAACACCGAAGTCACGTTGGAACTGACACCGGGGCATTTCGGACGCACGGTCGTCGCAATCTACGACGTGAATGGGAGTCTGGTTCGACGGCTGGAGAACCGTGAGCTGTGGGGCGAGATCACCGAAAGTCACTGGGACGCGACCGATGATAGCGGTCGAAGCGTGGCCTCCGGCGTCTACTTCGCGCGCATGCAGATCGGGAATGCAGCCGTGCAGCAGAAACTGACGCTGGTGCGGTAGCCGCACTCACACCGGTGTGGCGTGCTCTTCGATCCCCATATCGCGATATATAGCGCGGAAAGCGTCCTTGGTAAGGCGCAGCGCTTTCATGCGAAGGTCGTGGATGTGATCGTCGTGGCGCGGACCGGCGGGGAGCTCGCTGACCATCCATTCCACCGTCAACCGCAGCGCGGCCCATTTCTCGGCGAACGATTTCGGCAAGAAAAGACGATTGGCGGAGAGCCACGCATCGCGATCGCGCATCAATAACAGCGTCTCTTCGTCCGAGCGCTGCACCAACGATCGTTCGATCTCCTTGAGATACTCGTACGCTTCCGCGTTCGTTTTGACTTTTTGTTCCGCGATGACGGCGTGCATGCGCGTGCGACGCGCGATGCGCAGCTGATACCACGCCGCCGCCAATGCGCCGGCGATGGCCAGAAGACCGCCCAAGAGCGCGGTAAGTATGGTGTCCGTCATGCAACCGATCGCTTCCAACCGGGCCCGGCACGGTCCACGAGCCCTCTGAACGAGCTTGTTTTCTCCCACCGGAATTAACGCGCCTCGCGCGGCTCGCTGCAAGCGCCGCGCACGAAGCCATGTTCCCGGAAATTTCACATGATGCCCGGCCGTTCCTTCATCTCGATAAAGAAAGCTGAAAAACCGACTGGGGTGAGCATGGTTACATTCACGGGTCCCCCCCTGGCCTACCTTCTCCCATGTAGGCAGCGCCCTTCACGACGGATCACCAATGACTCGCTCACTCATTTGCAGCATCGTGTGGTCGCTCGCGCTCGCGGGAGCGGCGAAAGCCGCCAACGTAACGCCGGCGTTTCCCAATCTTCCCGTGTTCGACTCGCCCATCAACATCGAAGACCCCGGCGACGGCACGGACCGCTTGTTCGTGGTCGAACGCGCCGGCCAGGTGTACGTATTCGCGAACAACCCGACCGTGAGCCAGCGCTCCCGGTTCATCGACATTTCGTCGAGGATCGAGCTGCAAGGCGAATGCGGACTGCTCGGCCTCGCGTTCCACCCAAATTTCGAGCAAAATCGCTTTTTCTATCTTTTCTATGTGAGAGAATCGCCGTTTCAGAGTGTGATCTCGCGCTTTACCGCCAGCGCGGTAAATCCCAATTTCGCCGACCCCGCGACGGAAGTTCCGCTGCTCACCGTTTCTCAGAACGGCTTTTTCCACAAAGGCGGCTGCATCGAATTTGGCGCCGATGGTTTCTTGTACATCTCGCTCGGCGAAGACGGAACGCCGGACAACGCGCAGTCGCTGACCACGCTCAAGGGCAAGGTGCTGCGCATCGACGTCAACAATCCATCGGGCGGACGGCAGTACGGCATTCCCAACGGCAATCCGTTCAAAGGCAACCCCAACGGCTATCGCGAAGAAATCTGGGCCTTCGGCTTCCGCAATCCGTGGCGCTTTAGCTGCGACGACGCGACCGGCGATCTGTGGCTCGGCGACGTCGGCCAGAATGCGTGGGAAGAAGTCGATTTCCTGCGCAAGGGGCGCAACTTTGGATGGCCGCTGATGGAAGGCGGCGTGTGCTACCCCCAGGCGGGTTCGTGTGACACGATGGACCTCGACATCGTGCTCCCCGTGGCGACGTATCCTCATAGTAACGGCAGTGCCTCGATCACCGGCGGCTGCGTCTATCGTGGACCTACCGTACCCAGCCTGTACGGCAACTACATTTTCGCGGACTACATCACCGGACAGATCTGGTACCTCGACCCCGATAACAATCCCAGCAACGAGCGCCTGATCGTCGACACCTCGCTCAACATTACCGCCTTCGGCACCGACGCCGATGACGAGTTGTATTTCTCCACGTTCGAGGGACCCATCTATCGCTTCGTCGAGACGACGACGGATGTGGGCACGCGCCCCCCGGGCATCACCGCGCTGCGGGCCGTGCACCCGAATCCCTTTTCGATCAATACGACTTTTGATATCGAGCTCGAGTCGGAAGCACGCGTCACTCTGGACCTATTCGACGTGAGCGGACGACGCGTAGCGACGCTTATCGACAAGATGATGCCGGCCGGCGGCCACACGGTGATTTGGGACGGGCGCGATGTGGATGGTCGCGTGCAGCCGAGCGGCGTCTTTTTTAGCCGCCTCACCGTGAACGGCGCGCCGGCCGGCACGCTTCGAATTGTCAAACTGAAGTAGCTCGGTCAGTCCTTGCCCGGCGCGAGTGCCTCGCGCGCCTTGCGCTGCTCGTCCTGCAGCTCGGTCGTCAGCTTGTAGGAAACGTAGTACTTCACGATGTTGCGAACATAAGTCGTCGTTTCGCTGCCCACCTTCTCTGACACCACCACCTCGACGTTGTCGAACCATATGTCCGGGTTCAATCCGCGCTCCGCGGCCACCGCGCGCAGCTTGGCGATGCGGTTGGGGCCGGCGTTGTACGACGCGAACGCGAACAGCGTGCGGTTGACCTCGTCGAAGTGCGCATCCTTGAAGTACTGCGTCATGAGTGTGTTCATGTACTTGGCGCCCGCGTGGATATTGGGTTCGGCAACGGTGACGTCGCCGACCTTCATCGACCGGCCGGTGTCGGGCATGAGCTGCATGATGCCGATAGCTCCCACGTGGCTGCGCACGCTTTGGTCCAGCTTCGATTCCTGGAAGCCCTGCGCCGCCAGCATCAACGGGTCGAAGCCGTACTGGTTACCGTACTTTCGAAAGAGTGCGATGGTCGCTTCGAAGCGCTTCCAGTCGTTGTGCCCGGTGGGGTCCTGCAGGCGTTTGACTTGCTTGCGGTACTGTGCGAGTCGGTAGGGAATGGCGGCGCGCTGCTTTTCGAATTTGTAGTAGAACTCTTCCAACTCGGCGCGGAGCAACGGACTCTCTTTACGCAGCGCCCAACCGACCCGCCCGCCGCGGCTCACCGCCGCGTTCTTGTTGACGATTACGTTGGGCAGGATGGGCGCCCACATCTTGGCTTTCCAGTCGTCGACGACGATGGCAGCGACCACACCGGCGTCGAGCATCTCCATCAGGTCTTCGTCTTCCAGCATCTCGGGAACGAACACGAGCGTTGCGGCCGGCTTTCCCTGGCCGCGCAAGCGGTCGTTCACCCCGTCGAGGTTTTCGCGATAACTCGACGATGGGCGCACGTGGACCGCTTTCCCGGAGAGCTCGTCGATAGACGACATCGACCCGTGAGTGGCATTCGTCAACACCAGCTCGCGGACTTCGGTTTGTTCTGGCGGTGCGACGAAATCGACGCGTTGCAGGCGCTCCTCCGTCACCGCGAGGTTGCCGGCGGCGATGTCGCCCTTGCCGGCGACGAGGTCCGGAAGCAAGCGATCGCGCGTCGTGGGGATGAGGACCACGGTGATGGGCCGGTTGCCCAACTCACGGCGATACTTTCCATTCAAGAACTCTTCGAAATCGCGCGCCAGCTCGGCGGTCAAGCCGCGCTCGCGGCCCTTGTCGTTGAAATAAAGCGTACGGCTGGGCGGGACGAGAATGCGCACGACGCGGCGCTCGCGCATCGTGTCGAAGTCGCCCGTGCGCGGCTTGATGCCGTCGCTAACGCGCGGGCCCCGGCGCGTCTCGGCCGCACTGAGAGTGGCAACGGCCGCCAAGATGGCGGCCGTCACCGTAAGCGCGAGTCTCCCGAATTTCATTCGCTCAGTTCGTGGAGGCCGGTTTGTAATACTTCATCGCCTCCGGCATGAGCTTGTTCAAGTTCGCGATGCGCGTCTCGTCGGACGGGTGCGTGCTCATGATCTCGGGCGGCTTGCCGCCCTTGCTGCCGGACGCCATTCGCTCCCAGAACGGAACCGCGGCGCGAGGATCGTAGCCCGCCATGGCCATGAAGATGATGCCGAGGTGGTCGGCTTCGCTCTCTTGCTTACGGCTGAAGGGGAGTAACGCTCCGAATTGCGCGCCCAGACCGAAGGCGGTGGCCGCGATCTGCTTGGTCATCTGTGAGTTGCTCGCCAGCGCGGCGTCTAGGGCCGCACTACCGAATTGCGCCAGCAGTCCTTGGCTCATGCGCTCGTTGCCGTGGCGCGCCACCGCGTGCGCGACTTCGTGGCCCATCACCACCGCCACGCCGGTTTCGTCTTTGCATATCGGCAGAATGCCGGTGTAGAAAACCACCTTGCCGCCCGGCATACACCACGCATTCACTTCTTCGCTCTCGACCAGGTTGAACTCCCACTGATAGCCATTGAGTTGGTCGGACGCATTCTGCGACGCGAAGTACGACTCGACCGCCTTTTGAATCTTCGAGCCGCAACGCTTGATCATGGCCGTCGCTTCTTTGTCGGTCGACAGCTTGTTCTGCATGAGGAACGTGTCGTAGGACGCGGACGCCATGCCGATGATCTCGCCTTCGGGCACCAAGGCAAGCTGCGAACGGCCCGTGATGGGCACCTTGGTGCATGACCAAACGAACAGGCCGAAGATCACCGAGAACAGCACGAACCGAATCGTGCGGGGATGTTTCTTTTCGAACATGTCGGTCCTCCTTCGCGGGTACTACTGGCGCGCCGCCGGCACGATGGTAAGCGTCACGCGCTTGCCCTCGCGCACAACTACGATGGGAACACCTTCGCCGATCTTGAGCGCGTCCATGGCATATGTGTAATCGTAAATGTTCTTGATCGATTTTCCGGCGATGTCGACGATGATGTCGCCGCCCTGGATGCCGGCTTGCTCGGCGGGGCCGCCGGCTTTGACGCCCGAGAGTTTGACACCTTCGATTTCACCCGGCGCGTAGTCCGGAATGGTACCCAGGTAGACGCGCATCGACGCGCGCGACCCCGCGTGCGCCGAGCTCGGTTGGACTTTGACGTACGCGGGAAGCCCCTCGCGATTCATCAAGTCGACGGTCAGGTTTTTCACCAAGGTCGCGACGCGCGCCATGTCGTCGTAATTGAGCGTTTCGATGTCGTCGGTGGGACGATGGTAATCTTCGTGATTGCCGGAGAAAAAGGCGATCACCGGAATGCCCTTCGGGTAGAACGCGGTGACGTCGGTGGGCAGATAGGGATCGTCGTCGAGCTTGATGTTGAAGCCCACCGGCACGTTGTTCTTCTCCACTAGGCCCTTCCACGCGTCCGACGAGCCCACGCCTTGTACGATGAGGGTGTTGTCCTTCACTCGTCCCACCATGTCGAAGTTGATGTACGCGGCGATGCGGTCTTTCGGCACCGGCGGATGGTCGACGAAATAGTTCGAGCCGATGATGCCCAGCTCTTCACCCGACCAGGCCGCGAACACCACGTCGTACTGGAACTGATCGGGCTCGCGGTCGCGCAGATCCGATAGCGCGTGCGCGATCTCCATCATGGTGGCGGTGCCGGAGGCGTTGTCGTCGGCGCCGTTGTGGACCTGGCCTTCTTCGCCCTTGCGCGCGAGCGAGTTGTCTTCGCCGCGACCCAGATGGTCGTAGTGCGCGCCGATCACGATCACGGGCGCGTCTTTCTTCACTGCGGGTAAATAGCCGATGACGTTGCGTCCATCGCCCAACTCCCGCTCGATCTTGGTAGTCAACGAAACCGTCACACCGGTGAAATCGAACGTCGCCGCCGCGTGCGGGTTCTCGACGTCGAGCGCGTCCTGGATCTCTTTCAAGGTCTGGTTGTGTGTCTTGAACAGCGCCGCGGCGATATCGCCGCTGATGGATGCGACCGGAATGCCGGAGCCCGCGAGCGACTGGTCGAAGCCGAGCGGCATCAGCTTGCCCGGCGCGGGTGAAGTCGGCCCGACCACGGCGATCAGCCCCTTCGCGCCTTTCTCGCGCGCGATCATGGCCTTGTAGCGAAGGCCGCTGTACATGTTGAGGTGCATGCGC